>JADFNE010000029.1 GCA_022563535.1 Myxococcales bacterium | reverse complement strand
ACCCCCGCGGCACCAACACTTCTGCGTCAACTCGACAGAGAAAAGCANTCGGTGCAAGTGGTCGGAAAGGCGGGAGATTCATGGAGCGCGAGACCGGGTTCGAACCGGCGACCCTCAGCTTGGGAAGCTGATGCTCTACCAACTGAGCTACTCGCGCGCCGGGCGGAAACTAGAGCAGGGGCGGTTACTTCGCCAACCGACGGCGCGAATTCACAGCAATTTGCCAACCGCTTGCCAGGATCCTCCATCCCGCGCGCGATTCCGAACGGCAAAACCGATATCGGGCCAAACTCGCAAGCACGCCTCGACAGTTCCCCGGGCTTCGCTTGCCAAAACATCCCTCGCGTAATGTTCATTCAACATCGCGACGAAGAGAAGCCGCGAGAGCAAACCCGGGAGGTTTCAAATGCTGAAATCCTGTCAAGAAATCTATGTCCGCTTGCCGGACGAGCAGGAAGAGCGAATTCTCCACCTTGGTCTCTGCTTGGAATGGAATGCCGATACGGCTGTCGTTTCGATCAGCGATCGTGAATTCGGCCTGGAGGCGGGGCAGGACATTCTTCTCTACTTCACCGACAGGTCGCAGTTTCTCCAGTTGGCGGTTCGCATCACACGTGCCACGATCGAGGGGGTGAAACTTCAGCTCGAGCTCGAGCGCCAGAGCGATCCGATTTCGGCCGAAGCGCGCGAGACGTTCCGGGTGACGACCCTTACGTCGGGAATCGAGGTGTTGCCCGGGGGGACTGATCGACGCTCGCTGCGAGATATCAGCGTCATTGGGTTTGGACTCGTGACTTCTGAAAGTTATCAGCTGGGGCAGACCCTCTCGGTTGTCGTTGAGCGCGGAGAGGATGAGCGCTATGAGGGCCGCGCGTGCGTCCACAGTATCCGAAAACTTCGCAAGGGCCACGTTCGCTTTGGCTTTCGCGCCCTGCCGGACAAGGACGACGCGAACCTCGCGCAAGAACTGAAGGACCTCACGATCGAGGTCCAACGCGCCCAACTTCAGCGGGTAACGTAGACAGTCCAGCTAGTATCGAAGCGCCAGGCTTATTCGTCGATCAACTCTACGAATAGATCTTCCATCTCGTCATCGGGCTCTGGCTCCGCGTCGAGGATGGGCTCTGCACTGATTTCGTCCGGGAGTGCAATGCGGGTCGCTTCTGCGCCGGCGGGTTCGGCGGCGTTGTGACCTTCGAAGACTGGCAGTTCGCTAGCGCTTTCGTTCTCGTCCAACATTTCTTGCACGGCGCTATCGAGTTCGTCGGCTCCCGCCGCCGGGAGACCCTCGGGCGAGATTTCCATCATGGGCTCGGCGCCGGGTGCGACGAGTTCACCGAGATCGATTGCGGAAGCACTTTCGCTGCCGGAAGTGAACGACGATACCCCGACCTGGGAATCGGCCATCTGGTCGAGTTCCAGTGCCGAGACTTCGTTGGCGTCCATCGAACCACCGCTCGGGGCCATCGGTGCTGCTGCGCTCGGGATGGCTGTGTAGGTACTGCCCGGCTGACTTCCAACCCCGAGATCAGCGGCGGCTCGCTCGATGTCTGCTGCCGTCAGTTGTTTTCGGTTGGCCAAATACGCTTCGAACAGCGCATTGTCTGCCAGGGTGTTGAGCAACCGCGGGCGACCGCGACCGAGCTTGTACAGAGCACTCACGGCCTCCGCGGGGAAGGTCTCCGGATCTCCTCCGCTGATGTTCAGGCGATGCATCAGATAGTCGTTGGTGTTTTGGTAGTCGAGAGGCCCGAGAAGCATACGAATATCGACCCGTTGCCCGAGCGAAGCTTCGTGGCAAAGGGTGACATCGAGTTGGGGCAGGCCGATCAGGAACAATGAAAGTAACCGCCTGTCCTCGTACTCGAGGTTCAGCAGGCCGCCAATTTCGCCGAGCGCTTCCCGGGTCAGCAGATGTGCGTCGTCGATCATCAAGACCGAATGTCGTCCTTCTTCCCGCACGATCGCCAACTGCTCGTAGATCTGACCGAGCAGACCGGGTCGATCGGAACTCGCGTCTTCAATGTCGATCATTCGCGCGTAGCGATTGAGTACCGATGTCGCGTCCGTAGCGCCCGGCATCATCAACATGAACTGTGCGTCGAAGATTTCTTCCTCGAGAGTCTCGAGCAGGCGACGCGCGAGCAGAGACTTGCCCGTACCGCCCTCCCCCGTCAGCACGCACAGGCCTTTGTTTTGGCGCAGACCTCGCTCTATTCGGCGACTGGGTTCGATGTGTGAAACGCTATCGAAGTAGAACCGAAGGTCCGGTTCGTTCTGAAACGGATCCTGTCTCAGACCAAAGTGATGCAGATGTTCCACGGATTCTCTCCCTTACGTGCAGAGCCGGCGCACAACGCTCGCGACTCCGCTAGATCATCGTCTAGATTCGCACCGAGCGACTAGACGAACGAAATCCTCTTTTTCTTCTTTTTCTTTCGCTTGCCGGTTTTGCTTCCCGACGCGTCTGGATCGGGATCTTCTTCAACCTCGATGGCTTCGACTGTTTCCGCCTGTGCGGGCGCTTCTGTGGCGCTCGTCGAATTGGCGTTCTCCGCGGCAATCTGGCTCGCCTCGGCTTCGGCGATCACGTCGTCAAAAGACTCGAAGGTTTCTTCCTCCGCGTCATCCGCCTCGATCTCGGCCACCAGATCATCGAAGTTTTCGAAACCCTCGTCGCTGGATTCAGTGTCTGCGAGTTCGACCGGGCCACTCGTGCTCGCCACGAGTTCCGTCAATTTCGTTTTGTAGTCATCGATACCGGGAATCGTGGGGTCGGCCGCCTGCGCGGCTTCGAGCGCTTCAAGGGCTCGAGTCAAGTCGCCCTGGGATTCCAAACTGCGAGCCAAGTCAAAGCGAAGACCCGCTTCTTTCTGCGGCGTCAAATCATCGCGCGCGAGCGCCTGTTCGAAATGATTCGAAGCGTCCAGGAAGCGACCCAGGTCGATCGCACACAAACCCATCATGTACAGACTCTCGACTTGGTGCCCCGGACTGTCGAGGCAAATCTGGAATTCGCCGATGGCGTCGTCGTACAGCTCCATGCCCCGGTATGCGATGCCGAGATCGAAGCGCGTATCATAATCGTCTTCGGCCAGGGTTTTTTCTACCCCCGACTTGAAGTCCTTGAAGATGGATGCAAAGCCCTCTTCTTCCGAAGTCGCTTCGCTGCTGCTGCTGGCGGAATCCTCCTCGGCCGCGCGGCTGTCTTCTTCTTCGATCGTCTCGCGCAACTCCGCGGCCAAATCGAAGGAATCGTCTTCGTCCTCCTGCGCGACTTCTGCTGCGGCTGCGACGTCGTTCGATCCCGAGGCGTCCAGGGTGTCGCTGCCATCGGAATCCGGGGCGGACGCGGCTACGTCGCTAACGCTGTCTTCATCTGCAGGCAGGGGCATCGTTTGATCGGCGACCGACGCATCGGTAGCTTGCTCATCTTCTTTTTCGTCGACATCGTCTTCGTCGGCATCGTCGGCATCGTCGGCATCGTCGGCATCGATTTGGACTTCGACGTCGATCTCTTCTCCCTCGTCGACGTCAACCTCGACTTCAACATCGTCAACATTAAATTCAAGCTCGACTTCCGCTGCTTCTTCGGCTTCTTCGGATGTCTCGTCCTCATCGACCTCGACTTCAATCGCAATTTCGAGCTCGCTGTTTTCTCCCAGAGCAACCGAAGCGTCCTCGTCACTTGCGGCCGCATCCAGGCCATCGGCCGAGTCGTCTGCGATTTTTTCGAAAGGAAGATCAGCCGGATCCAGGGTTACGTCGCTCGGAGACGCGGCGTTGGTAGCGGCTGCCGATGGATCTTCGCCGCGTGCCGCACGGATTTCACCCAGGCGCAGCATGGCGCTGGGATGATTTGGAGCGACCTCGAGAACCCGGTTGAAGATCGCCTCCGCCTCGTCATAGAGCGACTGCTCCATGTAGAACTCGGCTTCCTCCAGGTCTTCGCTGACGTGTTGGAGGCTGCTCGCCGTAAGGCTGGCTTGTGCCGAGGCGCCCCCAGCTTCAATCCCCGCCGAGGTATCGAAGACCACTCCGTCGAGCGATTCGTTCAGCTTGTCTTCTGCCGAATCTACTGCGACGCTCGAACTGGCGGCGGAATCCTCGTCGGAGTCGATTTCCAAATCGAACTCGAGATCGACTTCTTCCTGGACTTCGGGCTCGGTACTGGGAAAGGCATCTACATCGATGTCGTCGACATCGACTTCGACATTGTCGGCGACAGCCACATCGACGAGATCGACTTCCACGTCGGAGCGGATCGGATCGACAATCGTGGCGCCGGCTTCATCCGATGCAACTTCCGCAATATCCGGGGCCAGCGCTTGTGCGGCACCCGGGTCGAGTACCGCGATTCTCTCGCGCAGGTTCTCGACGGCTGAGGCGTCACCGGCACTGGCCGCGAGGTTGGCTGCCGTGACCCAGTACTCGACGGCCTTGGGCGTATCTCCCCCATCCGCGTAAAACTCGCCAATCTTCTCGATTGCACCGCGGTGATTGGGCTCCTGCTCTAACAGTGCTTCGAGACTCGCGATCGCCTGGTCGCGCTTGCCGTAGCGCAGGTAGACACTGGCTTCCGCAAACAGCTGGTCTGGATCGCCGACGGGCGAGCTCAGATCAGCCGAACTCGAGCTGTCGAATTCGTCATCCATGTCGAGTTCGAAATCGTCGTCGCCATCGCCATCGCCATCGCCATCGAGGTCGATGAATGAGTCGTCACCGTCGTCCGACTCGTCTTCTACGACCAGGAAATCGTCGTCGAGAAACCCATCGTCTTCGAGCGCGCTGTCGTCGTCCGCGACAGCGTCGGTGGAAGCAGCTGCATCTGTGCCGCTATCGGACAGCTCGAAGGCATTGTTGCTGGGCAAGCGCTGCATCAGCTCACGAGCCTGGTCCTCTTCGCCGCGATCTCGATGGTGCTTCGCCATGGCCTTGGTAACGACCGTGAGTTCATCCGTTCTGTCGAGTTCGGTGTAGATCCCGACGAGCAGATCGAAGTGGCCGTCACCATCTGCTTGCTGGTCGAAAGCGCTTCTGGCAAAAGGCTCCGCCCGGCCGGGCTGACTGAGCTGAACCAGGTTGCGCGCCAAAGCGAATTCAATGTCGCAGCGCTCGGGTCGTATTTCGAGAATGCGCTCGTAGACCGGGATCAGCGCATCGGTTGCACCTTGGCGCACCATCTCTTCCACAATGGCTTCGTACTCAGAGATGGCTTCGTCGAGCAATTCTTCCTGGCGAAGCAACTCCGCAACCTTCATACGACTCGTGGTGTTACTCGGATCCAGGGTCGCCATTTTGCGAAGCAGTTCGAGTGCTTCTGGCTTCTGGCCGTCTGCGTGGTAGCCGTCGGCCGCGGTCTGGAGTGCGCCGACCGCTTCTGCGTCTAGACCCATTCGCTGATACAGCTCGGCCAGAGACACGTACGCCGGATAGCGCTTGCTGTCGAGGTTCAGGATCTGCTTGAAGACCGCGACGGCCCGGGCGTCGAAACCGCCCTGCTTGTATTGCTCCGCCACGCGGATGTAGTGGGAGATGGCCTCTTCGTTCTGGCCCCAGCGACGATGGGCGTCGCCAACTTCCAACAACAGCTTTGCATCCCGGGAGTCCGCCTTGAGGAGCTTGGCGTACTCTTTCAGCGCCTTCTCCTTGGCTCCCTTCTGCGCGAATTTCCGCGCAGTTTCCAGGACCTTTCGCTTATTCAACGCCAATTCGTGCGCCCTCAGCTTCCCAAAATGGAATCCGCAAACGGGGGGGGAAATGCCCCTCCTCAGAGTCCATATCGGCCAGCGACGAGCGCCCTTGAGGCTTGCAAGCGCAGGTGATCTGCGAGGAAATGAGGGGCCGGCAATGCCCCTAGACTGATTTTGAGCTGGGTGCGGCCAGAATATCACCGCGATGCAATTCGACTCTTTCGCCCGCCTGCGCACGCTCCGCTGCTTCGGGCTCTGCTGCTTCAAACTGCACATTGAGGATCTTGGCAAAGCTGGCCACGAGCGCCTCGCGCAGCGCTTCCTCGCTCGCCTCAATACCCAGTTCGGCCAGACTGACCGAGGCACGCGGGTCGATTCCCGCGGCTGCAGCCGCAGCGGGAAGATCCGCAGAGATGCGAATTGAACCGTGCTGGAGAACTGCGCCCCCGCGGCGGCGCTGCGCACTGCCGACTAGTTTTTCCGTGCCCACCACAATTTCGTCGCCGGCGGGAGCTGCGAAGCAGTCGAAGTTCCTGGAGGACTGTGCACCCCGCCGCACCGGTACACGGCGCGCGGTGCTCGCCCCCAACGACTGGATCGCGTCCACCAGTGCGGTCGCGACCTGGTCGTAGGAGTTGCGCAGACCCGGACACAGCATTTCTTCGGGAGCCGTGATGCTGTAAGTCAGGTCCTGACCGTGTAACACGGCTCGCCCGCCGGTTGTTCGACGCACGATCCCAACGCCTTCGCGCTCACACGCGCGAACGTACTCGGGGTCGAGTTGGCGCTGGGCGTAGCCGAGGGAAACCCAGGGACCAGCCCAGGTATAGAGTCGCAGGCTCGCGATGCCCTTTTCAGAGGCACTGCGGAGCAGCGCTTCGTCGAGGCCCATATTGAATGGGCCCGCTGCATCGCCGCTCTGAATCAGACGCCAGGGAGTTCCAGCCATGGTTCATGAAGTGCTGGGCGAGGCCCCGCGCAAATGGTTGATCAGCGCTTCGAGCCCGAGGCGATAACTCTGGGGGCCGAACCCGGTAATGACACCAATCGCGATCCCCGAAATATAGGAGTGCTGACGAAACTCCTCCCGCGCGTGGACATTCGAAAGGTGGATCTCGACGACCGGGAGTTCGCTCCCGAGCAAGGCGTCTCGCAGGCTCACGCTCGAGTGCGTGAGCCCCGCCGGGTTGATCAAGATGCCGTCGGCGTTGCTTCTCGCTTCCTGAATCCGGTCAATCAGCAGCCCCTCGTGATTGGACTGAAATGAATCGAGCTCACAACCGCTTTCCTTGGCCTGGCTGGAGAGCAAGCCGTCAATTTCGGCAAGATTCGTGGACCCGTAGATGTCGGGCTCGCGGGTTCCGAGCATATTCAGGTTTGGACCGTGTATTACGAGAATACGAAGTGAGTCGACCACGCCGGATCCTCCTTGTGCGAGATCAGTCTTCCGCGGCTGATGTCGAGGTACAGGTATAGCAACAACCCACCCGCAGGGGTCATCAATACGAGAATTGGCACGCTGGGGTGATGAACCGCTTACAGTTCGTCGCGAATCTCTCGCTCATAGCGCCGCATGCGGTAGCGCGACTTGCCGAGATTGCCCTCGGGGCCGAGGGCCAACACCAGGACTACGTCGTCGGCGATCTCGCGAAACAGCAACGTAAAGCGACTCAGGCTGATCACGACTTCGTTGACGAGTCCACCGCCCAGGGCATCCGAGGCTTTGTGAATGTCACCGAGGATGCGGCCGAACTCCGCGCCGGCTGAGCCGAGATCTTCGCCGAGCGGGCTCTCGATTGAATGGTTGCCACTTACGTGCACGATCGGAATGCCGTCATTGCCCATCAGTGCAATGCCGATTGCGTCGTCATTGCCTTCGAGAATCTTCTGGAGAATGCTTTCGAAACTCACGCGACATCCCTCCGGATGTTCGCAAGCCAGCCTTCGAGTTGATGGATGATTCGAGTCGCGCGCTCGTCACGTGCCGAGTCCGGGTCCAGGTGAAGCTCAGAGCGAAGGTCGGGATGAAGATCCAACTCCGCTGCGGCGGGTACGGGATCGGGGCTCTCCGCGAGAGGGGCGCCAACCAGGTCCATCAGGGGTGCGGTGGCCGCAGCGTCAGCCGATACGTCTGGATCTGTCGTCGCGTCAGCCTCGGGTTCGGTTGCGCTTTCGACATCTTCCGCCTCGTCGGGCGCCTCGTCGGGCCCCTCGTCGGGCATAGACGCGCGGACTCGCTCAGCGCCCTCGAGATCTCCCTGCCCTTCGAGCAAGTTCGCCATCGTCTCGGTGGCAAATACCTTGCGGCCGCTCGCGGAATAGCCCTCGCCATGGTCGCAACTGGCTACGTCATCATTGCCGGCAGTGTCTGTGGTGATGACATCAGGGCAGGCATCGTCTGAATCCACATCGTCGCTGACATCGAGCATGGCCGATTCAGCCAATTGATTGGCGCTGATCATCTGGTCGGCGTCGGTCCGAGCAGAGTCGAATGCGTGGTCAATTTCCTCCTGACGCAGGGCATCCTCGGAAGCATTGTTTCCGCGATCCTCGTCAAATTGCGGGAGTGCTTCGGAGGGTGTCGCCAGCGGAGTGGAATACAGCCGATGCTCCAGAGACACGGATTCGGGTGCAGTCGAATCCGAGGGAAGCTCAGGGACATTCTCTAGAATGCTCGCAAGCTCTTTCGAAGCCATGGTTATTTCGCCCTTGTCGATCATGGCCAACGCGAGGGCAACGCGGCCTCCCATGCGCTCGGGGGCTTCCGCCAGGCCACCCTTTGCGATCGACTCCGCGCGCTCTACATGACCGGCGCGGCGATACGCTTCCGCCAGCCGTGGGAATGATGGGCTGCCCGGATTCTCTTCGATCTCTTGCGCCAGCCGTTCAAACTCCGAGGCTTCGCCTGCTCCGGCCAGACTCTCCGAAGTGTCGTCGAGCGTCTCGTCATTCATCTGCTTTCCCCCATCAACCCACTCAGGTCCGTTCGACGCGCCGCGACTCGGCCGCCGGATAAATCTCAGCAGGAGTGAGCGGGACCGTTTCGGCCTTTCCGATTTTGCGCAGCACGACAAACTGGATGCGGCGATCCTGCTTCTTCTTATCGACCTGCAGCCCGGATAGATAAGCCCTCCTCGGAAAAGGGGGAAGTTGAACCGGGAGCTTGGTGGCCACAAGCAGATTTTGCAGACGTTCTCGGGTGCCATCGGGGGCGATCCCCAACTGTTCCGATCGTCGCGCGGCGTAGACCATGCCCATCGCAACGGCCTCACCGTGGAGAACCTTGCGATAGCCGAGTTTCTTTTCGACCGCGTGTCCCATGGTATGGCCAAAGTTCAAGAGCATGCGCACCCCCGATTCGCGTTCGTCGAGGCTCACGACCTTGACCTTGATCGCGCAGGCCCGCTCGAGAATGGGGACCAGGACCTTTGCGTCGAGGTCGAGGGCCTTGGACATGTCGCGTTCCAGTCGGGAAAAGAGCCGGGCATCCCAGATGGCGCCCGCCTTGATCACTTCTGCCATGCCCGCTGCCCGCTGTCGACGGGGAAGACTCTGCAGGGTCGCGGTGTCGATCCACACGAGCCTCGGCTGGTGGAATGCACCGACAAGATTCTTGCCCTGCTTCAAATTGACTGCGGTCTTTCCCCCGATACTCGCATCGACCATGGCGAGGATCGTGGTGGGAACCTGAACGTAGGGGATGCCGCGCAGGTAGGTCGCGGCGGCATAACCCGCCAGATCCCCGACCATCCCTCCGCCGAGCGCGACAACCGCAGAACTTCGATCCAATCCGATGCGCAGAAACTCGTCGTAGAGGCGGCCGAGTTCTCGCAGGTTCTTGCTCGCATCCCCGTCCGGCACTTCGATTTTGCGCACCCGCAGTCCCGCCTCTCGAAGCGATCGAGAAAGACGCGCGGCATAGCGCCGTCCCACACCGGGAACCGTTACCAGGGCAACCTGGGAAGCCCCAGTGGCCTTTGCGATCGCTGGACCGGCTTGGTCGAGGTTGTCGGTACCAATATGAATTGGGTAGCTGCGCTCACCCAGATCGACGCGCAAATTGCGTCGCGGGGACGGGCTGCGCCCGTTGACCTTTGCCATCCGCTTTCGGACCTCCCCCCATGCCACGACATTCATCGCGTGATGCACGACTGCGATCGGCCTACAAATCGCCGTCTCAGGCGAAAGCGTCGAACCGGTCTTGCGCCTCAGCCCGCGCCCAACTGGTTGAGCTTCCCGGCAATCTCTTCCACGATTTCGGTCACCAGGGCCTCGTCGGTATCGATTGTGACCTGGGCCCGACTGTAGCTCGGCTCTCGTTCCCGCTGCAGGGTCTTCAGGCGATCGATGCGCCCCTCGCGCGTCAAGTCGCTCAACATGGGGCGGGTCTTTGCATTGCCGATCCTGCCCAGCAGCGTTTCGGGCCGGGCACGCAGATACACCACGGTTCCCTGTTCCGTCATGAAGTCGATCATACCGGGCTGGGCCGGCGCTCCTCCCCCCGTCGCCACAACCAGGGGTTCTTCTTTCCCATCTGCCGAATCACCAGGGCCTCGAGTCGCCTGAAGCCCTCTTCTCCTTCTCTGGCGAAGATCTCCACGACGCTGCAACCGGCGTTCTTCTCGATCTCGAGGTCGCTGTCGGCGAACTTCAGACAGAGGCGCCGGGCCAGCCCGCGCCCAACCGCGCTCTTGCCCGAACCCATCATCCCCACGAGCCAGACTGTTCCGCTTGCGCTCACGCGCCCGAGTATACGCAAAACGGGGAAGAGCCTAGGCTCTTCCCCGTCTCGGGCGTTCGGTCTTCAAGAGCTCGTCCCGGAGAGTACTAAGTCCCCGTCGCCAGCGAAGGAGACTGGATGATGCGCGGTGTCACGAAGATCAGCAGTTCCTTGCGAATGTCTGTGAGTTCCTTGCTGCGGAACGCCGTCCCGATGATGGGCAAGCGGTGCAGGTAGGGAACGCGCGACTCACGCTCGGACTTGTTGATCGTGTAGATGCCACCAATCACCAGGGTCTGACCATCCTTCACCAGGGTCTCGGTTTTGGCCTCCGCCTTCGCGATGGCGGGTGAACCGGTCGGCGTCGGCACCGAATCGTCCGGTGCATTTCGCGTGACTTCGATTTCCATGATGATGCTTCGATCGGAGGTAATGTGCGGTCTCACCTTCAAGCTCAGCACGGCATCGATGAACTCGAGTTTCGCGTCCCCACCTTCGAAGGTCTGGAAGGGAATTGAAACACCTTGTTCGATCGTGGCCAAGCCGTTGTCCAAGGTAACGATCCGCGGACTCGAGATTACCTTGCCTTCACCCATGCTCTCTGCAGCGCGCAACTGGAGATTGAGGTCGAGCTTCTCGTCCAGCAGGAATGCGCCCAGGTCGGCCAGGGCCGTCGGGGTCGAGGTAATCGGATTCGAGAACGCGACACCATTGCTTCCGTGGAAGCGGAAGTCACTTGTCCCTAGATCACTCCGGAGCGCCGATCCAGAGAACGGATCGACGAAGGGCTGGGTCACGATTCCCCAGGTGCTGCCCAACTCACGAGAGAAGTTGAGGTTGGCCTCGACGATCTTGGCCTCGATCATCACCTGCGGAGTCTCTGTATCAACGGCCTTGACGAGTGCCACGGTTTCATCGATCACCGAAGCGATGTCCTTCAGGATGAGCGTATTGGTTCTCTCATCAATGTTGACCGTACCGCGAGACGAAAGCAGTCGCTTTGCGAGCTTCTGCATGTCCTTGACCGATGCGTAGTTCACCGGCAGCAGCTTGACCATGAGATCCTCGAGCTTCTCCTTGTTGCGTCGTTCCTGGAGTCGCAGTTCTTCTTCCGCCGCGATGATATCGGCCGGCGCCACCCTCAAGATATTGCCGACACGAACAAAGCCCAGGCCCTTGGTCAGCAGGACTACGTCCAGCGCCTGATCCCACGGCACGTCGACCAGGCGAATTGTCACGCTTCCCTTGACCTCGTCACCGGCGATCAGGTTGAGATCACTGACCTCTGCAATCAAGCGCAGCACATCCGAAATCGGAACGTCGTTGAAATCGAGTGAGATGCGTCGTCCCCTATACTTCTTGCCGTCGACCAATCCCCCTTCCTGCAACACTTCTACTGCTGCAGGCGGTTCGAGGGACGCCGGGCCGGACTCTTCGAAGTCGGATCCAGCAACCTCATCGAATTCGTCGAAATCATCGAATTCGTCGGCCAGCGGTGTGAGGCTCGCAAACTCGTCGTCTCCAGCGAGTGGATCGAGATCGTCATCCGCAAAGGCTTGATCCATTTCGGCGGGACCGGCGAGTCCGGGGTTTTCCGAAAACTCCGGCAGATCGTCGAAGGATGCAGCCTGGGCGACGAGTTCTTCACCCGTGTCGCCCATCGGGGCCGCGGGCGTAGCTTCGGCCGCGTCAGCAGTTCCGTCTTCCCAGTTGGACTCTTCTTCACTAGCGGCTGCCGGTGCGGGCGCGTCGCCAGTGTCGTCGCTCGACGCGAGCGTCAAGCCAATCTCCTCCTGCACCGGGAACGCCGGCGGCTGCGCTGCAACCGCTCCGAGGTGCTCGAAGTCAATGAAGAGCAAAGATCCACGTCGACTGATCAAGGGCTCCTGACCGGAAGCACGAGTCACCACCAGTCGAACTTCACTTCCGTCGACGTCGGGTTGCTCGAAGATCGTGATCAGCGAAACCGGGCCACCCGACTTGCCGCGGATCCGACCCGCTGCCTCGGGCGCTATGGTGGCGCCAAAGAGACTCACGATCAGGGTGTCCGCGTTCGGCGAGTGAACGCTGTAGTCGACGACCGCTTCGCTGAGGACCGCAATACGATCCAGGTTCTCCATCGGGGTATAGTGGACCCCGTGAATCGCGACCCAGGAAGTCTCTGCCGCTGGCTCATCGATGGGGGTGACTTCCGCCACTTCCGTCTCTTCGAGCGGCGTAACCTCAGCCACTTCCGTCTCTTCGTCGATCACGTCGGCGTCGGCCACTTCCCAGTCGTCATCGATGATGGGCGCGACCTCAGTCACTTCCGTTTCTTCGTCGATCACGTCGGCGTCGGCCACTTCCCAGTCGTCATCGACGGGCGCGGCGTCTGCTAGATCCGTCGCTTCGCCGGTGTCCCAAGCTTCGCCATCACCCTCATTTCCAGCTTCGGCGAGTTCTTCGACTGCGGCCTCATCGGCGATCGCTGGGTCGGCCGGCCATTGGTCCGGCTGGTCGTCGCCCTCCATCGCATCAGACGGTTCAACCTGCGCCAGAGCCTGCTCGTTCCAGGTCGCCTGGGCGGCATCCAAACCAGCGGTCAACGCCTGATCGATTTCCTCTCCTGAACCTACTGCGAGATAGAGACCATCGGCGCTCGGCTTGATGCTGCGGCCGGCAAGACCCAGTGGCTGCTCGCCACCATCGATCACGATTCGCACCTTGTCGGCGTGAGCGCCGATTCGGACGCGCGAGACCAGAGCATGGTCGACCGGCACGGTTGCAATTGCAGTCTCGAGTGCCATCCCGGGGAGGTCCACCACGAGGCGGTCGGGACTATCGAGTACGAAGCTCTCCACTGCCCAGATGCTGCCGTTCGCCGTGAGATGCACGAGCACACCACTTTCCAGGCTTTCGACCCGGACGGCTGACAGCGTCGTCGCAACCGGTGGCGGCGTTGCCGCTACGGCTGGGGCTTCCGGTGCATCTTCGATGGCCGGATCGGCGACGGCGAGTTCTTCGCCCTCGGCTGCCGCCCAGGGATCAGTACCGTCATCATCGGCAGCGTTGTTCCACGCCAGTGGATCTCCGCCCTCGACCAGGTCAATTCTCAGACCTTCTTCGGTGGCTTCGATCGTATAGCTGGCATCGGTCCCGAGTGCGATCTCGACCCGGGTAACCGCCTCGCCACCCTCTTCCCAGTAGGTGCTGGTGGTGACGTGGTCAATGATCCCGTCGTAGATCTCAACTCGATCTGCCGCATCTGCGGCATCGACCGAGGCGAGTTCAATGACGATCGCCTGAAGATCAGCGTCATAGGACGCCGTGTAAATCGAGTCTGAAAGACCCACCAATGTCACGGCAGAGCTCTCAGTTCCCGAATCCACCTGGATCTCGGTCAACCATGCGGCCGGGGGATTCCCCTTATCGACCACAGTAGAAGCACAGGCCAGAACGAATCCAAGCACTACACTCGTGGCTACCGCTGCTACAAAAGTTCTCACGCTTCCGCTTTTCGGAGCGACCATCGACTTCACCCTCCCTGGCTCGTACGTATCCGCATTTCGACATCTTGCGTGGATTGCTCCCCGGCAAAGTCGATGTATGTCTCTTTCACCAAAACGAGGTTGTCACCAATGTGGATGACCAAACCTTCGTTCTTTCCGATCTTCGAACCTTCTTTGACCACGTACGCCGATCCCGACGGATCCTGAATCAGTGCCCGGGGTCGATCCGTTTCCCAGACAATGGCTGCCACCGCCAGTTGACCCAATTCATACTGCTCGAGCGGGCCGCGAGGCGCGTGAGCAGTTTCGACTACCCAGAACACCGATCGAAATGGATCTCTCTTGCCCCGAACGTCGTAGACAAAGTCGATTTCGACCGGGCCTTGAGCAGTTTCGACGATGCCCGCGTCTTTTCCCCTGGGCTTTTTGGGCACGGGGGCCTTCGCAATCTTCGCGGCCTCCGACTTCCGCCCCTTGCGCTTCTTGATGTCTGCCGAAACGCGTGCGCGTTCGGCAGCCATGTCAGAAATCTTGGGCGCGCCGTCATCTCCGGCTTCGTCACTGCAGCCCACCAGGGTCGTCGCCGCAAGCGCAATTGCCAACACTGTCGCAAGTGTCTTCACGCCACTCCTCCTAACCGCCAACACTGTCCGAGTCCGATCAGTCACTGACTCAACCCCAATCAACCTTTCTTCTCAATGAAACGGAATGTCGTCGCCATACCCTTCACATTGAGCGTGGTCCCGGCATCCGATTCACTGACAATCTTGATGTCCATCGAACCCATATTCACGATTCGTCGCAAGGCGGCCATTTGTTCAAAGAACCGCGCAATATTGTGATACTCACCCTCGAGCTCCAGCTTGAAGGGCACTTCTGCATAGAAGCTGTGAGAAACCTCATCTTTCCGCTCGATTGATTTGATCGCGACCCCCACCTTCTTTCCAGCAGTCGAGATGTCACGCAACAGGGTTTCGAACTCTTTGCGGCTCGGGAGCTGCTTTATCACGAGCGACAGGTCGCGCTCGAGTTTCGCCACTTCCTGCTCGAACTCATCCAGATTTGAGGCGATAACCCGAACCTTGTTCAGCTTTCGCTGCAGTTCTTCGGCCTGTCCCTGAAGGTTGAGCAGTTCGATGCTCTTGTCCTGATAGATCATGAAGTAGTAGCCAGTCATGACCCCGACAATAATCGCGACCACAACGCCCAGGCGAATCTGCTTCGGTACTTTCGCAAGTTTCTCTACGACTTCATCAAAATCGAAATTCGCATCAATTGCCACGGAGAATCACCCCTTACCCTTCTTGCTCGCACTCGCCTTCAAATTCATGAAGTCAGCGCTGATCTTGAATTTTACGAGTTTCACGCCACCGACGTTCTTGCCGCCCGCGGTCTTCTTCAGATCAACTTCGGTGAAATAATCGGATTGATTCATGCTGCGCAGAAAGTCAGCCACGATTCCGGTGTCCAGGCTCGAACCCTCGATGGTGAGTTCGTGACCCTTCGTCTTGAGCGAACTCAGCCAGAGCCGCTCTGGAGTCAGGTTCGACAGTTCGTCGAACAACCGGACCGGACCCGTGCGCGCTTTCTCGAGACCCTTGATGACATCGATCTTGTCTTCGAGCCGTTTTCGCTGCTTTTTGAATTTGGCCACCTGCGCCTGCTGGGGCTTGAACTGTTCGATCGCAGCCTCCAGTTGGCGAACGTTGGTTTGCGCCCGAGCGAGGTCGTTGTTCACATCGCGCGCCACAAAGAAGATGGCACCTCCGGCGACCACCAGGCCGAGGAACAAAATTGCCACGGTCTGACGCAGGTCTGCGATGCGGCGCGATTCTCGATGCGGTAGTAGATTGATTTCGATCATTAGATCGCGATCCTCCGAGTAGCGAGACCCACTCCGACGCCCAGAGACGGCGCCAATTCGGCCAACGTCTCGGGCTCGAATCCCTTGCTTGGCAGCATGCGGGCCAGGGGATCCAGGATTCCAACCGATAGACCCGTTCGCTTGGCGAAGGCATCGCTCAGTCCTACGATCTTCGCGCCTCCACCCGAGAGCAGAACCTGGGAGATCCGGCTGTCCGCAGCGGTGGCGGTATAGAAGTCGAGAGAGCGCGCAATTTCACCGATCACGATGTCAGTCACGGACCGCAAGGCGTGCTCGACTTCCTGGGGCACGACATCTTGTTCCGCGTCCGGACCCTGTCCCCCCAGCTTGAGACGTTCGGCTTCTTCAAAGCTGACCCCTAGGGCCTTCTGGATTTCTTCGGTGTACTGATTGCCGCCGGTCGTAATGTCACGGGTAAATGCGGGAACCCCCTGCTCCACCACGTTGATGTTCACCACCTGCGCGCCAATATTCACCAGCGCGACTACGTCGTCACCCGGCTCTTCATAGTTGTGTTCGAAGGCGTTTTCGACGGCGAACGCTGCGACATCGATCACGACCGGGTTGAGTCCGGCTTCGGCGATGACCTGATAGTAGTCGTCCACCAGATCCTTCTTGGCGGCGACGAGCAGCACGTCCATCTGTCCCTCGCCTTCACTGGTTTCGAGGATCTGAAAGTCGAGGTGAACTTCGTTGACGTCGAAGGGAATGTATTGTTCAGCTTCCCATTGAATCTGGTCTTCGAGCTCCTCGCGGTTCATCGCCGGAAGGCTCACCTTTTTCACGATGACCGAGTGGCCCGAAACCGCGACCGCAACGTCCCGGGTCTTGAACCCACCCATGTCGATCGCCTCGCGGATGGTGTCGACGATTTCGCCGGAGTTCAGAAATGCGCCCTGCACAATGGCTTCAGCCGGCAGGTTCGCAACGCCGAGACCCATGAGTTCAAATCCCGTGTCCTTGCCTTTTAGATTCAGCTCGATGGCCTTCACCGTTGACGACCCTATATCCAGGCCGATCAGCGAGGGCATCCCAATTCCGAACATCGACAGATCCATCAAACGCTCCTCTGATTCCGCGGTCCGTTACTGAAGTGGGCGGCCGTCATCTACAGTTACAGTTGTCTCTGGTGCCGACTCGACGCTTCGCTCTTCACGGGCGATCGCCAGCATTCCAAAGACCTGATCCTTGTCCGATACACGAAGACCCAGCGCGAGGAGGATTTTGCGTTTCGTATCCAGTCGACAGGGACGACCTGCTTCGATGCGATCGATCGTCAATGAGGAAAGTCCGGCCTTACGAGCCAGTTCGGCTTTGCTCATCATCAAGCTCTCGCGATAACGCTGTACATTATTTCTGGGCACCACTGATCCTCCACAAAACCGCATCCAGGACGTGTTTGCGTCCGGCGCATCGAGACAGTCGGTGGTATCGGCCCCATGTTTCAACGACTTGAGTCCTGCAAGCTCAAGCGCATAGAGTCGCGGGTGGAGGCTAAGCCCGTGGCAGTTCGTGAGCGGAATTTGACCATCAGCCTGCAAATCTGTGTCACAGATCACATCGATGAATTGCCATGCAATTTGAATGCGGCGCTTTCCCCTCATGGCTCCCGTTCGGCATCCCGATAAATGGGGAGCAGTCCCCCTGTGCGGCCGAACCGTCGAGCGCATCGCGCGCTAGTTCCTGAGCAGATTTCACCGGGGCGGAACGGAGTCCAATGCCTGATCGGATCTTGATCGTCGACAACGACGATGCCCTGCACGAGAGCTTGGAGCTGACTCTGGCTTCGGAGGGGTATCTGATCGCGACGGCAACACATGCAGAGGCCGCCCTCGCGCGGGTCGACGAGTTCCCGATCGACGTCGTTCTATGCGATGTACGCGTGCCGGGGCTCGACGGCTTCGACTTGCTGCCCCAGCTCGCCCGCAAACTGCCCGGCGTACCGATCGTCATGATGTCCACCAGCGGAACCGCAGATCTTGCGACCCAGGCGATGCAACTCGGCGCCTACGACTACGTCGCAAAACCCATCCAGCCCTCAGAAGTCCTCCTCACCCTGCGCAACGCCCGGGAACGCGAGCGGCTGCGCCGCGACAAAGAACAACTCAAACGAGACGTCAACCGCGCTTTGGGAGAACGCCCCATCATCGCCGCGTCCTCGGTCATGATCGAATTGCTCGAGGTGGTTGAACGCACCGCGGCCTTCAAGACCGCCGCCTTGCTGGTGGGCGAAAGCGGAACCGGAAAAGAGGTCATCGCCCGGGCCATCCACAGTCAGTCCTCCCGTCGCGACGCACCCTTCGTGACCGTCGGCTGCGGCGACATTCCGGAGCATTTGCTCGAAAGCGCACTCTTTGGCCACACCAAGGGGGCCTTCGCCGGAGCGAATCGTGCACGACGCGGACTATTCTCCGAAGCTGAAGGGGGCACGCTCTTCCTCGACGAAATCGCCAAGCTCCCGCAGTCGCTACAGGCAAAACTTCTACGCGTCCTGCAAGAAGAAGAAGTCCGACCCGTAGGAGACAGCAAATCATTCTCGATCGATGTGCGAGTCATTGCCGCAACTTCTCGAGATCTCAACGCAGCCATCGAACAGGGATCGTTCCGCGAAGATCTCTACTACCGGCTCAACGTCATGCAACTTGAAATCCCGGCTCTGCGCGACCGCAAGGAAGATATTTCGCTGCTCTGCGATCACTATCTCGCACACTACCGAGAACGCCTCGGCAAACCAGTACGAAGCATCGCGGACGACGCCCTCGAGCGCCTGATCAACTACGGTTGGCCCGGAAACGTCCGCGAACTGCAAAACGTAATCGAGCGCTCAGTAATCCTCGCTGACGGAGACCGCATTGGACTCCCGCACCTTCCAACCAACGTCGTCGAAGCCGAATCAGGGGGAACGCAGCCAGATTCGAAGTCCTATGCCCTGCGGCGAGCGCGCCGAATGTTCGAGATCGAATTGATTCGACGCGCACTTCGCGAAACCGACGGCAATCGAACTCACGCCGCGAAGCTGCTGGAAATTAGCCACCGCGCTTTATTGTATAAGTTGAAAGATTATGGGATCCGGGACTGATCGAGCGGACAAGCACCCCGCTCAGTCCACACCCCGAACACCGGTATCCAACGCGAACTCGATCGGCAATCTCAAGGCGAACGCAGCACCCGCAAGCGGCCCGGTACGCTTGAGTTCGACCACTCCACCGAGTTCCTCAGCAAGTTTCTGTGCATTGGCTAGCCCCAGACCCGTCCCCACCCCTGGATCCTTCGTAGTAAAGAACGGATCGAAGACTCGCTCGCGATCCTCCTCGAGAACACCGGGACCACTGTCAGCCACCTCGCATTCAATACCGTCCATGGATTTTCGGGCTGCGCCCTGGTCCCCGACATCCCCTAGGCGAACGACGAAGGGCGCCAGGCGCAGCGTGACGACTACCCGGGCTGGGGGGGCCGAGTCGAGGGCGGCGTCGCAGGCATTGAGCATCAGGTTCAACAGGATCTGGGCCACAACGCTTTCGTCGCCCACTGCCTTTACAAAGCAGTCCCCATCATCCATCTCGATTTCGACTTCTTCGTAGCGACTCTGGGCGCGAACCAATCCCAGGGTCTGACGTGCGACCGCAGCGAGATCTACGGGCATCGGAACCGAGCGTGGAGGTCTGGAAAAATCCAGCAACTGGCGGAGAATCTCGCGCACCCGAGAGCCTTGTTCGCTCGCCCGATTCAGATGTTCGCGGGTCTTGACACTCAGCTCTGAGTCGCGCTTGGCTAGATCCAGGAAAGCCAACAAGGCACCCATGGGGTTGCCCACTTCGTGCGCCACACCGGCGGCCAGGCTGCCCACGGACGCGAGACGTTCCGCGCGGTCCAATCCGTCGCGAGCGCGTCGCAGGCTGCGATTGGTGTCTCGAAGTTCGAAGACGACCTTTTCCAGTTCGACGCTGCGCTGCTCGAGGGCGTCGGTCATTTCGTTGATTGCCAACGCGACCTCAGCGACTTCTCCGTCGCCTTCGACTCGCACTCGCGTTCCCCGCGTGCCATTTCCAATCTCGCGGGCGGCAACCGCAAGCTTCCGCAGGGGGGCGACGATACGCCGGCGCAACAAGAATCCGCCCACCGCTGCAAAGGCCGCACCGGCTGTGAGCAGAAGTGCGACCAGAGCGTTTCCGGACATCACCGACGTGATCCACGCCAAGGCGATATCCCCAGTGGAGACTACGAACAAGCCGGTAACGAGGATCAGCACCAGGCTCAAGCTCGCCAGGAAATCGGACAGCACTCGGCGACCGGGCCACACGATAGCTACGATCGCTCGCGGTCGTTCTGGTCCAGGCCCAACTTTTCGAAGCGATAGCGGAACGAGCGAAACGAGATACCAAGAAGCTTTGCCGCACGTTTCTTGATCCCGTTCGCGTTGCGCATGGCTTCGGTGAGCAGGGCTCGCTCGTAGTTGTCGACGAGGTCCTCGAGGTTGACGCCCTCGGTGGGAATCTGACAGGAATAACTGATTTCGGCTGGGCGAAGCAGGGTTTCGGGTAGCGACGCCAAGGTAATCGTACTGCTGCGGCTCAGCGCCACCGCGCGTTCGATGATGTTCTCGAGTTCTCGCACATTGCCGGGGTACTCGTAGTGCTTGAGTTTGTCGAGTGCATCCGAGTCAATCGAAAGAATCTCTCGGCCGAGTTCTTCGGAGAACTTTTTAATGAAGTGATCTACGAGCAACGGGATGTCTTCTGGGCGCTCGACCAGCCCCGGCAGCGGAATTTCCATTACATTGAGGCGGTAGTAGAGATCTTCACGAAAGCGCCCAGCGCTCACCTCTTCATCGAGTCGCCGATTCGTTGCGGAGATCACGCGCACGTTGATATTGCGATCACTCGTGCCCCCAACCCGCCGAATCGACTTTTCCTGAATTACCCGAAGCAGTTTGACCTGCAGTTGAGGCGAGAGTTCGCCAATTTCGTCGAGAAACAACGAGCCGGAATTCGCCGTCTCGAAGAGGCCTTCTTTATTGCTCACCGCCCCGGTGAACGCTCCCTTGACGTGTCCAAACAATTCGCTCTCGAGCAGATTCTCCGGGATCGCACCACAATTGATCGCAACGAAAGGCCCGTCACATCGATCGCTTTGGTCGTGAATGGCCCGAGCCACCAGTTCCTTGCCGGTCCCACTGGCGCCGCTGACCAGCACATTGATCCGAGTATTGGCGACCTGTTCGATAAAATCGAAGATCTTCTGCATCACTGGGCTGGTACCAATGATGGTGCGCTTGCTATTTCTTTCGCGTAGTTCGCTCCGCAATCGCTGATTCTCAGTCGAGAGCAGCTTCTTCTCCAGCGCCTTTTCAACGATCAGTCGCACTTCGTCGAGTTTGAAGGGCTTGGTGATGTAGTCGTAGGCGCCCTCTTTCATCGCGGTAATGGCGCTGTCGGTTGTCGCAAAAGCGGTGATCATGATCGTCACCGTGTCCTGGCCGCAGGCACGAACGACTTTCAACAGATCCAGACCCGAACCGTCGGGCATCTGCATGTCGCTGATCAGCACGTCGTAGTCGTCGCTCTCCAGGCACAAGGTTGCACTGGCCACGTCACTCGCAGTAGTTACGTCGTATCCCTCGCGACGAAAGAAGATCTCGAGGAACTCCTGCATACTGCGTTCGTCGTCAGCGATGAGAATACGGGCGTTCGCGGTCATGAAGCTACCTCGACTCCCGGGAATCGGATTTGGAATACCGTCCCCTCGCCCAGTCGACTCTCCAACTGCAACTCACCTCCGTGGTTCTCTACGATTCGATGTACGGTGGACAGTCCCAACCCGGTGCCCTGCTGCTTGGTGGTAAAAAAGGGCTCGAAGATATCGGCCAAGATCTCGTCTGAAATGCCACAACCGGTGTCCGAAATCTTGATCTCGAGCCAGCCGACCCTCGCGTCCATAGCCCCGGCCTGCTGGTTCGATTCCCCTGAATCGGCAGCAGAAACCTCCGTGGATTCCTTTCGGAAAGAAGCTGGAGCCGCTTGAGTCGAGTCCTCGTACCACGTACCCACGGATATTCCGAGCTGCCCGCCTTCGGGCATCGCCTGGAGTGCGTTGAGACACAGGTTCCAGAGCATCTGGCTCAACTGATTGGCGTCGGCATCGAGCCAGTGTCCGGGCTTGATGTCTATTTTGAGCTTGATGTTGTCGGGGAGCGTCAATTCGATCATGTCGATCAGGTCGGAAAAGAGTCGATCGACTTCGACCGGCCGTCTCACGGTGGGAGCGGGCCGCGCATAGCTCAGAAAGTCGGTAATCAGATGGTCCAGTCGGTCGGTCTCCCGCACGACAATGCCCATCAGCCGCGCAGACTCGCCATCGACGTTGCTCTCACTCATCAAGATCTGGATCGACCCGGAAATCGATGCCAGCGGATTTCGTATTTCATGGGCAATATTTGCGGAAAGTTCCCCCACTGCGGCAAGCCGTTCCGATCGCGTCAGATCGGCTTCCATCGCAACGACATCGGTGACGTCCTGAAAGATCACCACATGCCCCTGGGCAGTGCCGTCTTCCCCTCGCAAGATGCTGTCGGCCAGGCCGAGGTGGAGCTTCTCGCCATAGCGGTTCTGGTAGCTCAGCCGGGTGCGCGCCTGGGCCCCCGGCGACTCTCCCCCGAAGCTCTTCAGTACCGAGGCGGCGCCCGGAATTACCGCTTCGAGGTCTCGACCGAGAACTTCGTCGACCCGCAATCCCGTGATGCGCTCGGCTTCGGGATTGAACGAGCTGATTTTCCCCTCAGAATCGGTGGTCAGCAGCCCGCTCATGATGCTCTCCACCGTCGATCGGTGAATATCGCGGAGCATTCGCAGATCCCCGATGCTTTGGTCGAGGGCGGCACCCGTGCGCTGCAGTTCTCGGCTGAGCAGGCTCGCGAGTGCACCAACGGCGAAAAGCGCACCCCCCTGCACAACCCATACGGCAAAGAGTCGCAGCAGTTGAATCTGACTGTTCGCCGCTTCCGAACCGAGGCCCCAGCCTTCATTCGCAGTAATCAGCGCCACTCCGTAGGCGACGACGCTCAGGCCTGCAGCGCCAATCGCGACGAGGCTCTTGAACAGCAAAGCAGCGTACAAGATCACCAGCACATAGAGAAAAGTAAAAACCGACTCCCGCCCGCCGTCGAAGTGGACGAGCAAACTGACGATCGCGACATCCATGGCAATCTGTGTTGTGGCAAAGCGAATCGGATTGCGAATTCGCTCGAACGAAGTGCCCGAAATGACGGCCGCAAAGAACGCGAACGTCACGGTCCAGTAGATGCCGTTGCGAGCTTCGTTGGAGAGTTCTCTGCCGATACCATCGAGACCGGCCGCAATCACCAGACTGGTCAGGGCGAGAAAGAGCCGCCCCGCCATCAGCCAGACTAGCCGCCGCTCGGTCTGTTGATCCAGACCCGAGCCACTCTGCTTCACCGCGATTTCCACGTGTGCGACTAGTTGATCGAATCTGCGATCTTGAAGATCGGGAGGTACATGGCGATGAGGATCGTCCCGATTGAACCGCCCATGAAGACCATCATGACGGGTTCGAGCATCGATGTGAGCGCACCTACCGCCACGTCGACTTCGTCGTCATAAAAGTCGGCGATCTTGGTCAACATGATCTCCATGGAACCGGTCTCTTCGCCAACAGCCATCATCTGCACCATCATGGACGGAAAGATCGTCGACTCCGAAAGCGGCTCCGCCAAGGTCTTTCCCTCGGTAATGGACGCGCGACAGGTTTGCAGCTCTTCTTCAATGAGCATGTTGCCTGCGGTTCGTGCCGTAATGTCGAGGGCGTCGAGGATCGGCACACCACTCGAAATCATCGTGCCCAGGGTGCGGGTAAAGCGTGCAACGGCCACCTTCTTGATGATAGAACCGAAGATCGGCAGCATCAGATTGAATCGATGGACTTGATACTTGAACGCCGGGCTCCGCCGATATGCCTGTTTGAATAGACTCACGAATACGAACAAGGCCGCCATAAAGTACATGATGTACGCCTGCAGAAAATCGCTAAACGCGATCACCATGGCTGTCGGAGCGGGTAGCTCCCCGCCGAAATCGGAGAACATCTTTTCGAACACGGGAATGACCTTGACGAGCAGCAGGACGATCACGGCCGTTGCGATCGTACTCACCGTCGCCGGATACACCATGGCTCCCCGCAGCTGACGGGCCAATTTATCCGCCTTCTCGAGCTGGGTTGCGAGGCGGTTCATGATCGTATCGAGAATGCCGCCGACCTCGCCGGCCGCAATCAAGTTGACAAACAGGGCGTCGAAGACTAGCGGATGATGACCCAGGGCCTCCGCGAAGGTTTGGCCCGACTCGACGTCGATTTTCACTGCCGCAATCACTCGCTTGAAGGTCGGATTCTCATGGTTGTCGCCCAGAATCTGAAGACACTGCACGAGAGGAAGTCCGGCGTCGATCATCACCGCGAACTGCCGGGTGAAAATCACCAGGTCCTTCGTAACAACCTTGGGCTGCAGAAAGGTAAAGATCTCCTCGAGATCCTTCGCCTTCTCTTTGACGCTGACCGGAAGGATGCCCTGAGCGCGTAGCTGCGCCATGACTCCGTTTTTGTCACTCGCCTCCAGCACGCCCTTCTTGTTGGCGCCCTGCTGTGTTCGGCCTGACCAGGTAAAAACCGGCATCTTTCACTTTCCTCCGACGCGTACGAAACGATCATGTGTGCGTATTGCGAACATCCTGCAGTCCGAACGCGAAAATCTCTCTCAAGAACCGGGGTTGCCTCCCTGAGAGACCAACTGCTTGAGTTCCTGCTCGTCGGAACTTCGCCCCACCGCGGTGTCCAACGTGATCAAGCGACGTTGTACCAGGGAAGCCAGCGATTGATTCATGGTCAGCATCCCGTATTTGCCCTGCCCCACTTGCATCGCGGAGTACATCTGATGAATCTTGTCGTCGCGAATCAGATGACGAATGGCCGGATTGGGCACCATCACCTCGATCGCCAACGCTCGGCCGGGACCATTGGCTCTCGGTAGCAACGTCTGACAGATCACCCCTTCGAGCACGAAGGAGAGCTGCTGGCGGATCTGCGATTGCTGATACGGCGGGAATACGTCGACGATGCGGTTGATCGTCTGCACAGCCGAGTTCGTGTGGAGGGTGGCAAAGCAAAGATGACCGGTTTCTGCAACCGTGAGCGCCGCCTCGATGGTTTCGAGGTCGCGCAGCTCGCCAATCAAAACCACGTCCGGGTCCTGCCGCAGAATGTATTTGAGCGCCTGTTTGAAACCTTCGGTATCGGCCCCAATCTCGCGCTGATTCACAATGCAACCCTTGTGCGGGTGCAGATATTCGATCGGATCTTCGATCGTAATGATATGCTCGTGTCGCTCTTCGTTGATCTTGTTGATGATGCTGGCAAGTGTGGTGGACTTTCCCGAACCCGTGGCCCCGGTGACGAGAATCAGTCCCCGAGGTCGATTGGCCAATTCCGCGACGATCGGCGGCAGGTTCAACTGTTCAAAGGTGAGAATTTTGAATGGGATGGCGCGAAACGCACCTGCGACGTTGCCGCGCTGAACGAAAATGTTGCCGCGAAAGCGAGAAAGGCGCTGGACGCTGAAGGAGAGATCCAGCTCGTTTGACTCTTCGAATCGATGCTTCTGCGCGTCGGTCAAGACCGAATAGCAGAGCTGCTTGGTATCCTGGGGAGCGAGCGGCGGCATCTTGAGAGCATGGAGCTTGCCATCGATGCGCAACTGAGGCGGTGTTCCGGTCGTGAGATGCAAATCGCTCGCACCCTTTTCGATCATCGCCTTCAAGAGCTGATGCATGTTCGCCATAAAGCTGGAACTCCCTCTATCTACGGTCTACTGCGACCTACCACAATCAACCAACTAGGCATTATCCGAAGTCGAAACGCGAAAGACTTCACTCAGGGTGATGGAATCTTTATGCAGCATGTTCAATGCGCTGCGACGCAAAGTCACCATTCCACCCCGGATGGCCTCGCGCTTGATCTCGGTCGCCGAAGCACCGTTGAGTACAAATTCTTTGAGTTCTTCGGTCATCACCATGACTTCGTAGACCGCGATTCGTCCCTTGAAACCCGTGTCCGAACAGCTGGCACAACCGGCACCCTTGGCCGGAGAAATCTCCTTGGCCTCGTCCTCGCTCATCCCCGCCCTCATCAGATCTTCGACTTTGACATCGGGATCTGGCTCCCGGCAATTGCTACAGACGCACCTGGCCAGCCGCTGGGCCACGATGCAGTTGACCGACGAAGCCACCAGAAAGGGCTCGATGCCCATGTTCAACAGGCGATTGACCGTGGAGGGAGCGTCATTGGTATGCAAGGTCGAAAGCACCATGTGGCCAGTGAGCGCCGCCTTCACCGCAATCTCCGCGGTTTCGAAGTCACGAATCTCACCCACCATGATGATGTCGGGGTCCTGACGCAAAAACGACCGAAGTGCGGCGGCGAAGTTGAGACCGATATCCTCGTGCATCTGTACCTGATTGATGCCGGTGAGGTTGAATTCAACGGGGTCTTCCGCAGTCGAAAGGTTCTCGCCAACCTGGTTGAGTTCGGACAAAGCAGAGTAGAGTGTGGTCGTCTTGCCGGAGCCTGTGGGACCCGTCACCAACACCATGCCAAAGGGCTGTTTGATTGCTTCCTTGAAATCGGCCAGCTGCTCGACTTCGAAGCCGAGTTTGGTCATATCGAGTTGCAGATTCGATTTGTCGAGCAAGCGGAGTACGATCTTTTCGCCAAACAGGGTCGGCAAGACGGAGACACGAAAATCCATCTCGCGGCCACGGCCCATCTTTAGTTTGATGCGCCCGTCCTGGGGCAGCCGTCGCTCGGCAATGTCGAGTTCGGACATGATCTTGATGCGACTCGTCAGCGCGTTCTTGAGTTTGAGCGGCGGCTTCATGACTTCGTAGAGCACGCCATCAATGCGATATCGAACGCGAAACGATTTCTCGTACGGCTCAATGTGAATATCCGACGCGACCCGCTTGACAGCATCAGTCAGGATCAAGTTTACGAGTTTGACGACTGGGGCATCTTCGGCTTCGCGACCCAGCTCACCCGCGTCAATATCCTCTTCGCCCTGAACAATGTCGATGTCGGAGTCGTCGAAGCCCGCCATCACCTCATCGAGGACGTCGGCCTGTTCGTAGTGCTTTTCGATCGCCCGCTTGATCGCCTCTTCCGAGGCCACCACCGGCTGAATGTTGTAACCCGTCAGGAACTTGATGTCGTCGAGCGCGAAAATGTTCGAGGGATCGGCCGTGGCGAGAATCAAAGTCGACCCAGCACGGTTTACCGGAACGACGCAGTGCTTGACGGCGACGTCCTCGGGGATGAGTTGGACAACTTCGGGATCAACCTGGAATTCATCGAGGTTGATCGATGGCACACCATATTGCTTGGCGACAAAATCTGTGAGCTCTGATTCCTCGAGGAAGCCAAGCTCGGTGATCTCGGCACCGAGGCGTTTGCCTTTGGCGGCCGCACCCGTCCTCGCCTTGTTGAGCTGATCTGCTGAAAGCAGATTCTCCTTGACGAGGAGCTCTCCGATCCGCTCGTTCAACCTGTTTCCCCCACTTGCGTCCCGCCGGCATGAATTGTCGACGAAGCCAATCGCCAAGCGATCGACTCAATCGCGAAGCTCTCGGCCTCGCTTCAGACGAGCGCAAAAGCGACGCAATCTCGACGGATTATCGGCTTTCGGTTGCGGGATCTTTACTGGCGTGGAGGGCCAGTTCACCGAGCGAGGTCCGTTGGGACCGGAGCACAAGCATCCCGAGAGCAACTAGCGTGATCCAGAACACGAACCAGATCAGCAGGCCAGCCGCCAAAGCCTCGGCGCGGGTCACGTCGAAGCGCTCCAGAACGCTGCTGAAAGCGAGCTGGTAGGTCCCGAAGAAGCCGGGAGCGGAGGGGATCGCGACCGCGACGCCCACCGCCGCGAGTAGAATCCAGGACAACATCAGGGTCTCGGCCGGGGTGGCCAGGTTCAATTCGAACGCGTAGAGCCCCGCCACGATCGGAATCGTCGAAAGTACCAACCAGATCACCACTGTATGGAACAAGATCCAGGCGAGGTGAGTCCCCAGGGTCAGGGACTGCAGTCCCTCGGTAAAGCTTCCCAGCAGTCGCTCCAAGGTTGATCCGAGACGTGCGGGGAGCGGGCGGGCAAAAAAGCGGGCGATAGAAAGAACCTGGTCGGGAAATCGACGAATGGCCAGCAACCCCATCACCGGCAGGCAAGCCACCGGCAACAACAACATCGCCCCCTGGGCCAGCAGGCTCTCTCCGCCGCGTCCGGCCCAGGCCAGCGACCCTGCGGCGATCAACAAGACGCTGACAACATCGATTACGCGCTCAATGACAACCGTGCCCAGAATTGAGGTCGCACTTACGTTGTTTTGGCGCGCCAGAAACCACGAGCGCACGAATTCTCCCACCCTGAGCGGGAGCAGGTTGTTGACCATGAAACCGAGGGCCTGAGCCCGAAACAGCGAATCCCTTGGAATCTCGGCAACGGGGTTCACCAGATGCCGCCAGCGCAGGGCCCGAACCCAGGTGGCAACCAGGTAGCTGGGCACCGAAACCGCGAACAATAGAAGAAGGTTCGCGCGGCCCATCGCCTGAAAGACGTCTTTCAGCGGGATTCCGCGCGCGACGTACCCGATGCTCAACCCGGCGATCGCAATACCGAGCCAAAATCTCCAGTTGACGTACCAGGCCCGTGGAGAACCGCGGCCCGATTGCGCATCTGGGCTCACCGCCTCATGTTCCGGTTCTAATGACTCCACCGACCCCTCATCGTCATGAGAATCGCGCTTCTTTCGAGTTCATCGCAGGTTCATCACAAATCGAGCTTTTGACGTGCCAACACGATGTCAGCGGCAATCTGCACCTTCAGCTCTTCTGGTCCCGGAAACTTCTGTTCTGATCGCAACCGATGGCGGAAACTCAATTCCACGGGCAGGCCGTAGAGATCGCCGTCGAAGTCGAGCAGGTGTGCTTCGGCCAGCAGTAGCCCCGATTCGAAGAACGTCGGCCGCCGACCCACGTTGATGACTGCGGGATGGCTCTCCTCTCGCCGACCCGAAGCATGCCCTGCCAGCACTCGAAAATCGCCCGCATACACTCCGACAGCGGGCAGAATCTCGTTTTCGGGTGCGAGATTCGCCGTGGGAAACCCGAGGGTTTGCCCCCGATGATCGCCTTCGAGAACCAGGCTCCGAACGCTGAACGGGCGCCCGAGCAGCACTTCAGCCTCTTCGACCTCTCCGGCCGCAAGCAGTTCTCGAATGCGCGTAGAGTTGACATCGAGATCGTCAATTCTGACTTCGGGAATCACCGTGACCGATATACCGAGACCGGCCCCGATCTCGGCGAGCGCCGCCATCGACCCTTGCCGATCCCGCCCAAAGCGAAAGTCATACCCCACAAAGACTTCCACGGGTCGAATGCGTTCGAAAACGATTTTGCGCACGAAGTCTTCGGGCGAGATCTTGGCGAATTCGAGATCAAACGGTTGCAAAATGGTGACATCGATACCGATGGCTTCGAGCGCCTCGAGCTTCTGTTCGCGAGTCGTGAGCAAACTCGGCGCGCGATCGGGTTGCAACACTTTGCGCGGATGAGGATCGAAGGTGAGTACGACCGATTCTCCGCCGAGCGCCCGGGCGCGCTCGATCACGGTTTTCATGATCGCGCGATGCCCGACGTGAATCCCGTCGAAATTCCCGATCGTGAGTACAGGACGAACCAGCGCGCGGGTCAGCTTGTTCGTTCCTGCGACGGTCTCCAATGCTACACTCCCGGACGTGCGAATCTTATCGCGCTATTTCGCGACGCGTTTTCTCGGCTTTTTCGCCGTGATCCTGATCGTCTCAACCCTGACTATCGTCGCGATCGAGATGCTACTCAATCTCGACGACATGCTCTCGAACGATCAAGGGCCCGTCGCACCCCTGCAGTATTTGATGCTGCGCATCCCTTCCTATTACCTGCGCGAGCTGATCCCCATCACTTCGTTTGCGGCGACTTTTTTCACCCTCGGCCTGTCGACTCATTGGTTCGAAGTCTCCGCCGCAAAGGCCGGAGGCATTTCGCCGGACCGCATCGTGGCCCCGATCCTGATTACCGCTGTGTTCCTCGGTGTTGCGAGCTTCGCCTTGGGCGAGACCTGGATCGTCAACTCGACACGTGACTGGAACCAGCGCGAATCCGGGGGCGACTCCACGATCAGTTACCGCGCAGGATCGTTCTGGTATCACCGCGGCCAAACCATATACAACATTTCTGAGGCCGATCCTCTGCAGCGCACCCTGCGGGGAGTACGACTCTTCGACCTGAATGCAGAGGGCCGCTTGATTCGCAGCGTCGATGCTCCGCGTGTCGACGTCGAAGACGATCATCGCTGGCGCTTCCACGACGCCGTCATTCGTCACTTCAAACCCGATCGAAAAGACTCGCTGGTACGAATCGAACGGCTCGATCACATTACCCTCGACGTCGCTGATCCCCGCGATATTGCCCTGATCAACACAGATTTTCGCAGCCTGAATGTGGCCAAGCTACGCGACCATATCGCCCTGCGCAAAGCAGCCGGGGAAACCGTCAACCGCGTGACGACGGTGCTCTATTCGCGATTCGTAGAACCCATTGAGGTGGTGCTGTTCGCCTTGCTCGCCGCACCTCTGGGCCTTCAGGTCGCGACCCGACGCAGTTTCGGAATTCCGGCGCTGCTGGGGATCGCGATCGTCTCCTCCTTCTTTGCGCTGCGGAGTATCGGCGCAACACTAGCTGGGGAGGGAGTCATTTCCGCGGCCATGGCCTCTGGATCCCTGCTGCTGTTGTTCACTTTCGCAGGCGCACTCCATCTGCGATTCATCGAGCGTTGAATTCGAACTGAATTTTCTTAACGTGATTCTGGAGGGCCGGTGGAAACCGGCGGCGGGGTCCCGGCCTCGATATCCAGTTCCGGTTCGAGGTTGCGAAGAAAGACGTGGTCCGGGGACAGCACCATCGTTGTGCCCTCCCTCAGGGTCTTCCGATAGGCCTCGAGGCTCCGAACGAAACCGTAGAACTCGGGATCTTTTTTGTACGCGCGCGCAAAGATACTCGCCGCACGCGCATCACCCTCGCCACGAATCCGCTCTGACTCTGAGCGCGCATATGCCAACGTCGTGATGGCCAGACGATCTGCAGTCGCGCGAATCTCTCGCGCCATGCGCTCACCCTGGGCTCGATGCTCGCGGGCGAGTGCGTTGCGTTGCTCGCGCATCTGCGCGTACGCCGCATCGAGAGCGTTGGGCGGAAGTTCGGTGCGATTGAGACGTACGTCCACGACCTCGACGCCGGTGCCCTCGAGCCGCGCAGTACTCTCCTGGTGGAGCGTGCTCAAGACCTCTGTACGCGCGAGCAATTGCGCAAGATTCAACTCACCAATCTTCGCCCCCACCAGCGACTTGATGGCTTCCTGGATGCGGACCTCGGCGGCGGCCACTCCGGTTGGATAGTTGCGCAAAAAGGTCAGAGGATGTGTGATTCGCCAGACGGCGTAGTAGTCGATGATCAGCTTTTCGTTATTGGCGATGACGACCCGAACCGGCGGAGCATTCAAATAGTGCAAACGCCGGTCGAAGGTGTGAACCCTATCTAAGAATGGGATCTTCCAGACGGTGGGATCCCAACCAGGCTTGGTGATTTCCGCTCTGGGTCCCATAATTCCGACTATGACCTTGTACTCATTTTCCTTGGTGATCACGATCGGCCCGTAGCCATACTCTCCGGCCCAGATCAACCCGACGCCGCTCGCCACTACGATCAGCACTGAAAGAATGAAGCGCCCCACTAGCGTGCTCCCTCAACAGCCGGAGCACTTACGGCGGGCCTAAAAGGATTGGGCAGCGACAGCATGGGGAGCATTTGAACAGTATCGGGGTCCACTACGATCTTGTTGACCCCGCCCATGAAATCCTCCATGGCTTCGTAGTAGAGCCGTTGTCGAGTGACCCCTTTGGCGTTTTGATACTCCGCCAACAGCAACTCGAAGCGCACGGCCGCACCGGTGGCCTCGAGCACCTTGGCCTCCCGGTAGGCAATTGCACTTTCGCTCAACTCGACGGCTTCGGCGCTCGCGCGCTCGCGGGTTTCCCGGGCATCACCTTCCGCGACGGATCGAGATCGATCTTTGTCCTGTTTCGCCGCAACGACGTCGTCGAAGGCATCCTGGACTTGTGCTGGAGGCTGCGAGCTTTGGAGCTGAAATGAACGAATCTCGAAGGCGGCCTCGCGTCCTTCGCCACGCGAGTAGCGAGAAAGGATCTCCTCCAGGACGCTTCTGGCAGCGGCCTCAATGCCCGAGCGATTGCTCGACAGCACTTCATCGATGCCGTGTTGCCCGATGACTTCGCGCATTGCAGCCTGAGCGGCGTCGTGCAGGGTCTGGACCGGCTCCTTCAAACTATATAGGTAAGTAAATGGATCCTTCACCCGGTACTGGACGACGTAGCTAGGGATGACGATGTTACTGTCGGAAGTCTGGACCTCGTTCTGGTGAAGATCAACGATATCCGAATTTGCGGAAACAGAATCGTCTCGTTCAAGGCCGAACTCGAGTCGCCGCACCTCGGTGACATTGAGCGTTTTGTGGTCGCCCAATGGAACGGGGTATCTCCAGTGAATCCCTTCGTCGTATACCGTCTCGTGATAGCGACCGAGGAAAAGTACCACCGCTGCTTCGCCCGGTTGCGTGTAGTAGTACCCGGTTGAACCCCAAGTCCCGATGACGCCGAGCGCCAATAGTACGACGAACCCATTGAAGAGGCTGCGCGCCGCCGAGCGGCGGATCTTCTGATCGGTATTGAGCTGGTCGTCCCCGCCGCCGGACACGTTACGAAGTTTCTTCCGGAGTCTCGGCGGGGGTCTTTGCCGCGTTCTCTTGCTTCACCATCTGATCGTAGAATGGACGCAAGAGATCCATCGGCACCGGGAAAATCGTGGTCGAACTATTCTCCCCTCCTGCGATTTCCGCCAGGGTTTGTAGATAGCGAAGCTGCAAACCCGTCGGCTCCGATGCCAACACACGCGACGCATCCGCCAACCGCTGGGCCGCCTGGAACTCGCCCTCAGCGAGTACGATCTTTGCGCGCTTTTCGCGCTCCGCCTCAGCTTGCTTCGCCATCACGCGCTGCATGTCAGTCGGAAGATCAATTTGCTTGACCTCGACCGCACGCACCTTGATGCCCCAGGGCTCGGTCTGCAAATCGATGATCTCCTGCAGCGTGCGGTTGATTCGCTCGCGGTCGGCCAACAGCTCGTCGAGTTCGGCCTGGCCGCAGACGCTGCGCAGGGTGGTCTGGGCCAATTGCGAAGTACCGTAGAGGTAGTTTTCGACCTGGATTATTGCCTTTTCTGGATGCAGTACTCGGAAGTAGAGCACGGCATTGACCTTGATGGACACGTTGTCCCGGGTGATCACTTCTTGCGAGGGAACGTCCATCACGATTTCGCGAAGACTGATTCTGACCATCCTATCTACACCGGGAATGATCCATTTCAGCCCCGCAGTTTTGATACCCGCGTAGCGCCCGAATCGAAACACGACGCCGCGATCGTATTCAGTAATGATCCGTACGCCGAGAAGCCCCACCGCAGCCAGGCTTCCGAGCAGAATCATGAAGAAAAGTTCCATGAAATTTCCCCCCTCTACGTATTCAACGTCCGGTGCAGCATAGGCGACTCGTCGTCGCCACGGCAGGCGTATTTTGGGCGCGACGGGTTCGCTCTATTATTGCCCGGCGCGACGCACAGTCATACGCAGTCCGTGAATCTCGGTCACCTCGACTGCTTCACCTTCTTCGACGTCTGCATCCGCTTGAGCGTTCCAATACTCTCCCCGGACGAAAACTTTGCCATCCGGCTTGAGGGGGCTCACCGCCTTGCCAACCAATCCCACGAGCTCGTCGACACCGACGATTTGATTGACCAGCATCACCTTGCCCACGGAAAAGACAATCAAGCCCCCAAACAATGCCATCGCCGCGACGGCCGGGACCAAAACACTCCAAAATGACACGGTGAGATCGCTGAGATCGGGCTGATCAAAAATCATGCTCCCCCCTAGCAGCAGGCACATCACCCCAAGCGCAAATAGGGCTCCGAATGCACTGACGTAAAGTTCCGCGGCAAATAACGCAAACCCGGCCAGCACCAGGATCAGCCCGATCCAGTCGAAGGGCAGGATCTGAAAGGCAATGGCCGCGAGGATCATGCATACAATGCCCATCACCCCCGGTACGATCAAACCGGGGCTGTTGAACTCGGCGTAGAGTCCGAGACCTCCCGCCATGAAGAGAAGCATCGCAACGTTTGGATCGCCGAGGAAATTAAAAATCTTCTGAACCAGGCTCATTTCGAGATTGACTGCGGGCAACCCGGCCAACTCGAGTGTCTGATCTTTGCCGTCGACGCGCACGACACGCCCATCGATATTTTCGAGCAACTCGCGGCGGTTTTCCGCAATGATGTCGATCACTCCGAGTTCGAGGGCCTTGGTTTCGCTCACTGCCACCGACTCTCGCACGGCCTTGACGACCCACTCGACATTGCGGTTCCGTTCCTGAGCGATCGATTCCATCATCGCCGCCAGGGCGTTCTCTGCCTTTTCCATCCCCACGTCTACGGACCCGGCCGCCCCCGCACCCTTGTCGGATTCGCCCTGGGGCTTGCGTTCAGTACCCCCTCCGGCGGACACGGGATGCGCCGCACCAATGCTGGTTCCCGGCGACATCGCGGCAACGTTCGCCGCGACCGTGATGAAAGTCCCCGCGGAAATCGCCCACGCGCCCCGGGGTGTGACGTACACCACGATGGGTACCCGCGCGTTCAGCATCGCCTGCAGGATGTCCCGGGTAGATGAAACGAGTCCGCCGGGGGTATCGAGTTCGATCAGCAGAATTGCTGCCCCGTCGCCCTCACTGCGCGCGATTGCCTCGATCAGGTAGTCCGCTGAGGCAGGGTTGATCGAGCCCCTGATACTCGCAACGTTGATGTGTCTACCGCCGGTCGCCGCCACCGCCTGACCCAACAGCAGTGCAGCGCCAATGGACAAACAAAGTATGGAAAACCCCCGGACCGATAATCTCAAACGCGCTCTCCCAGCAATTTCTCGACCCGATCGAGCAACTCTGCGGCGACCTGCCCTTTCGGGAGCAACGCCAATTCTTCGATCTCTCCCCCGGGCCAGACGAATGACACTGCGTTCTCGTCGACATCGAACCCGGCATCTCGGCGAGAGACGTCATTGGCGACGATGAAATCACAGCCCTTGCGAGCCAATTTGCGTTGGGCCGCGGGGATCACGTCGTGACTCTCGGCCGCGAAGCCAATCACCACCTGGCTACCGTTGGTTTCCGCGACCTTCGCACACACGTCGGCCAGGATGTCGGGATTGGGGATCAAGTTGATCTGGATTCCAGCATCCGGGTCCAGGTCTTCTTTTTTGATTTTGCGTTTGTGCGGCGACGCCGGTCGAAAATCGGCAACCGCGGCTGCCTTGATCACCACCGTGGCACTCGCCAATTCGCGCATCACCGCTTCGTGCATCTCGAGCGCACTGCCGACGTCGATCCTTCTGGCGCCGGCCGGGGTATCGAGCGAGGTCTGGCCCGCAACGAGAACCACCTCGGCTCCCCGGCGCAAAGCCTCGCGGACGATTGCGAAGCCCATCTTGCCCGAAGATCGGTTCGTCACGCTGCGCACGGCATCGATGGGTTCTACCGTGCCGCCGGCGGTCACCAACACGACCTGCCCTGCAAGACTCGGTGCCGTGAGCAATCTCTGGGCGGCTTCGGCGATCACCTGGGGATCGGACATGCGTCCTTCCCCCTGCCAACCACACGCCAGTTCCCCGGTGTCGGGCCCAATGGTCGCGACGCCGCGTTCCCGCAGTTGCGCAAGATTGGACTGCGTTGCGGGGTGATCCCACATGTTGACATTCATTGCAGGGGCGATGAGCACGGGCACTTGTGTGGCGAGCAGCACCGCGGTCACCAGATCATCGGTAATCCCATGCGCCAGTTTCGCGATTACGTTGGCCGTGGCCGGTGCAACGATCACGAGTTCGGCCCAGTCCGCGAGAGCGATGTGGTCGATGACTCCGCTCTCGCCGGAGTTGAAGAGATCGTGACCTGCAGGATGTTGGCTCAGTGTTTCGAGGACCAGAGGTGAAACGAAGCGAGTGGCTTCCGGGGTGAGCACGCAACGGCACGAATGGCCGGCATTGGTCAGAGCCCGCACCAACTCAGGTATCTTGTAGGCCGCGATCCCCCCTGTCACAGCGATGACAATGCGTCGCGGATCCATCGCTCGACTCCCTGTGCGAAGGCGTGTCTACCCGGGGACGCGGCCGGAGTGAAACGCTTCAATATCGCGAGTTTACACAACGAAGATCAAGGGTCCAACGAGCCCAAAGACCCCTCAGTTGCCCAGTTTTTCCTGCAACCGCTTGGCGATGGACGGGGGAACAAAGTCGTCGACGCTGGCCCCGAATCGGACCAGTTCCTTGAGTCGAGATGAGCTGACGTAGAGGTACTCCTGGCGACTCATCATGAATATGGTCTCGAGATCGGGCTCGATGTGACGGTTCATCAATGCCATCTCGAACTCGTATTCAAAATCTGACATCGCCCGCAGACCACGAATGATGACCGTAGCCCCCATGGCTTTGGCGTGGTCGACAACGAGCCCCGAAAACCCCTCAACGCGTACTCGGTCCATGTTCGCCGTCACCGTGTTGAGCATCTCCAGCCGCTCTTCGAAGCTGAATGTGCCCGTCTTGCCCAGGTTGATCGCAACTGCGACCACGACTTCGTCGAACACCTCTCGAGCGCGTTCGATCAAATCAATATGACCGTTGGTCGGTGGATCGAAACTGGCCGGAAACAACGCGACCGTCGCAAGACGCTCGGCGGTGTTGTTCTGGGCATTGCTTTCCTTGGAACTCTCTGAGGCTGCACTCGCGTCGCCGTCCCGCCGCTTCGCCATCTCTACTCCCCGAGCGGCGCGCAGCCGCGTGATTCTCGTATCTCCGGTCGCCCGTTCGTCGACGATTTCCAGGTCGAAATCGGAGACCGCCGGCAAAGGATGGCGTTTTGCGCTCTCGACCACCAGCGTCCCATGACTCTCGAGCAAGCCCCCGCGACCAATCAGCGCGAGCACGTCGCCGAACTCCGTGGAGTCGTAGGGAGGATCCATGAAGATCAGATCAAACTGCTCCCCTCGCCCAGCCATTTGCTTGAGGCTTGACTTCACCTCGCCTCGGATCACCTGGCTGACCGCACCGAGCTCCAGGTTCTCTAGATTCTTGGCCAGAATGCGCTGGGCGGCCCGGGCACGCTCGACGAACACCACGGCGCTGGCCCCTCGGGAAATCGCCTCGATTCCCAGGGCACCGGTCCCCGCGAAGAGGTCGAGCACCCGACAATCACCCACATCGCCCAGGCGCGAAAATATCGACTCGCGGACTCGGTCCGAGGTCGGGCGAACGCCGCTCGAAGGCGACTCCAGGGCCCGGCTTCCGAGATATCCCGCCACTACCCGCACGAAAATTCCCTCCTGCGCCAAAAAAATAACCCGGCGACAATATTTTCTTTGCGATCGATCAGGATCCGTGCGCTCAACTGGAATTACAAAGTAATTCGACACAAAATCGAAAACCGGGGGTTTCACCTTAGTTGCAAGCCAAATTATACCCATTCGCCCAGTCAACGATATCTCGAAAATGGGCCTGTGCGATTCCCGCCGGGGCAAAACCCAAACCTCGTTGCTGAATTGCGCAGCCTATCCGATCACGACGTGCAAAAATAAGACACGTGCATGTGTCGCGACACATTTTTGGGGTTGAATCGTCCGTGACCGGTGTATACACTGCGAAGCGAACCGACAAATTAAACATGATCGTGGTCCGCACCATCGCGCCGAAGAGACCAGACGAGAGAAGAGAGACGAGAGAAGAGAAGAGTCGCACCACCGAGTATCGGCGAAGTTTTGCGTATTCATACTTTGAACATTAATGTTTCAACGCCGGTCTTCTGACTCCAGCCCCACACAAAGCGCGTGCCCGAAGTGCGTGTCGTTTGCGCAGCTCATGCAGCCTTGCGGTTCAGAAGTACAAATTAGTGTCAGTCCGATGTCAAAACGAATACTGATGGCCAAGATCGACACCCAATTTCACTTCAGCATCGGCAATCATCTACGCAACAAACAGCAGCATCTAACAAGCAACAAACAACAAACAACAAAAGAAACAGGAACAACAAAGGGGTAACGATGGCCTCCAACGTAGTGACGCGCCTCAAGCGCAAACTTCCCGAACGAATTTCGCTAGTACGTGGCGATCGCTCACAACGACAGTTCGCCCGGGATCTGGGCGTATTTCAGCAGAACGTAAATCGCTACGAGAACGGAACGACTCCTCACACCGATTTTCTGATTACGCTGGCCGTAAAAGAGCAGGTGAGCCTCGACTGGCTGCTGCTCGGCAAAGGTCGCATGAAAAAGAAGTAACACCCGGAGATCAGGAGAATCGCAGTGGACTCGTAGACTTCAATCTGTCTGGAGTCTCCGAGCCCGCTGCGGCCCTCCCCGCCCCACCGCCGCCTCGGCCTGCCTGGTCGTTTCCCATCAGCTGCCTGTGAGCTGCCGACCCGCAATTTTATTCACCGTCGACGCGCTGCCTTGTTTTGAGAAACCGGCTACTCTCTCCCTCTGAAAGGCCGCCCCTTTCCCCCTTTCACTTGCAAGCAGCCATGCCCCCCATATATCTGACACCACAGACGAATCCGCGCCTGAGTGCTCGAAGGCACGCTTCTTGCTCTATCCAGGAATCAACTGGACAGATTTCAAGCGATGTCCCGACCTTGAGGTTCAAGCGTTTCATGCTCCATGCTCTGGCTATTTCAACATTGCTGCTGACCGTTGCAGACCATTGGACGACCTACCTGTGCCTGCGCGCTCCAATCGCCGGCTGGCAGGTCATCGAGGCGAACCCCGCAGTGGAATTACTCTTCCGTGGAACCGGTTTGGTGGGCGGATTGCTCATTGACGGTGTCTTTACGGTCTTTGCGGTGGGCTTCGTTCTATATACGCAGCGCTTCCCAAAGCGCGCCAAGGAAGCATTTTTGGGCTTCATCACACTGATCACCGGCTACGCCGTCGCCAACAATCTCCAGGCCATCTCGGCTCTGGGCATTTCACCATTGGGACTGAGCTGATGGTGCAGCGACTCATTCTGGCCAGTCTTTTGTTGTGGGGACTCTCTTACGCGTTCGGTGGCCCCACCGGCCCGGAGATCTTCGAGGGGACAGATCTCCCATCGGTGGGTGCAGCCCCGGTCGCGCAGTCACCGGCGACATCAGACCAGCCGACAGACCTCGATGAGCGTGCGGTGCTCAGCTTCTTGCGCAGCCGTCACACCGGAATGTCTCGACTTGACGAAGAAAACGTGGCCCGAACAATCGTTCGCGAATCCCGGCGCTACGGCCTCGATCCGGCGCTGGTTTCGGCGGTAATCCAGGTTGAAAGCGGGGGGTATTACCTCGCCGTGTCGCACATGGGCGCCATGGGGCTGATGCAGTTGCTCCCGGCCACGGCAGAAGAGTTGGCGGTCAATCTCAAGCTGGATTGGCGCGGTCCGGACTCACTCTTCGATCCCGTCCTGAACGTTCAGCTCGGCATCGCGTACATCAAACAACTCGCCGATCGCTATGGCGACGTTTCGACTGCGCTCGCCGCGTACAACTGGGGTCCGACCCGGATCGACCGCCGCATTCGCAAAGGCAGCGGCGTCCCGTCGATCTACAGCAAGCGCGTCATGAAGGCCTTCAACCTCGCGTCGATTCGACGTCAGGCACCGCCGGCTCGCGGCTAACGGCCCCTCCCCCAATCTAGTTCGCACGACCTGCGGTCAGCAGCGACACAAAATTGTCGATCGCGTCCATCGCGGCCGAATCCCCGTGCTTGCAGCCGTTCGCGAGAACCGAAAAGACCACCCGCTCTCGGCGCCCTTGCGGGTTTGGGGATTTGATTGCGGCATATCCCGACAGCCCGGTCACGCCGTTCAAGAGTCCGGTCTTTGCGCGAACCCAGTCTTGTGCGCCTTCTGCCCTTTTCTCGAGGGTTCCGTCCCGGGCGGCGATGGGAAGCGACGTCACGAATTCGGGGCCAAAGCGAAACGAATCGAGGCCCACGCGCAGGGCTGCCACCAGCGCCCGGGGTGATACGCGATCGTGATAGGACAACCCCGAACCGTCGACTAACTTGAACCCAGCCGCTGGAACACCGCGAGCAATCAAACGTCTACGCATTTCGGGAACACCGGCCTCCCAGGTCCCGACTCCCCCATTTGCCAGGGCGCCGAGATTCTTGACCATCGACTCCGCAATTCCATTGTTGCTGAACTTCATGAGGAGCCGAACGATCTCTCCAACCGACCGTCCCTTGAAACGGTGCAGCGCAAAGGCTGATTTGGGTGCGACCCCGGCGCGAACCCTGCCCGCTACTTCCACACCCACTGCCGCGAGTTGTAGCTTTAGCACCGCTCCGGCGTAGCGGTCGGGATGCAGCACGCTTCGGTAGTAGGTCTTCGACGGGTCGCCGACCCGCACGCCCCCGCGAATCGTCACAATTTCGCTGTTCTTGCCCTCCGACCGATCGACCACGAGGCTGGGGCGTTCGCGCTTTCCGAGGGTCTTGCCGTGATTCGAGATCTCGAGATAAGAAACTGGCGGATTCACCGTCACGCTGACCGGATCCCCAATCTTTGCCCCCGGCCGGACGGTCACTGCAAAGCTCCCATAGTTTGCGTTCAAGGCGCCAACCGGGGCGTGATACGCCCGCGAAGAGATCCCTTCGACGCTGGGGTGCCAGCGCAGCCGGTCGAAGAGCGCGTCGTCGAGCAGCAAATCGCCACTTACCCGCTGTAATCCCGCGTCTCGCAATTCGCTGGCGAACCGCCACCAGTCCTCGCTGGTGATGGTGGGATCGCCGCCGCCGCGCAGATAGAGTTTCCCCACTTCCCCTTTGGGCCCGGGCGACACGTCGCTCGAGATTGTGGTCTCAAAGCGATGGCTCGGCCCAAATGCGTCGAGAGCCGCAAGCGCTGTGAGGACTTTGGCGTTGGAGGCGGGAATCATCAGCCGGTCGGGGGTTCGCGCGTAGAGCACGGCTCCGTCGCGCTGGCGCACCACCAGCGCCGACACTTCTGCCCCCTGCAGGCCCTTGCTCGAAAGCACCCGGTCCAGTGCTCGGACCCAGGCATCGCCCACGGCGGCTTGCGGCCTGCCGGCGAAAGCAACACCTCCGGCCGCTGGCACGACGAACACCGCAGCCAGTGCCAATGCCGAGGTCAAGACCAGGGCGAGTGCGCCACCGCACAAGATTCGAAACGTGATTTTCTGACTCTGCATTTGACCTCACCGAAAACCGGTTACAATTCTCGCGGGCTATCTCCGGCGCCGCAGGTGACGGAGACTCCCAGAATGCTGCGTCGGACAACGTGTAGTCTTCGACTTTGATTGGGGGGATCGAACAACTCGGTTCGACTCTCCAAGGATATCTGGGAGAATGTCGCTCGGCAATTTTGCAACACCTGCCGTGCGGCGCTGGACTGGGGGGTTCCGGTGCTCAATTGGGTCTGGCTCGGGCTGATTCTGACATCGATCGTTTATGGGGCCTTTACGGGTCAAATGAGCGAAGTCTCGCTCGCCATCAGCAACGGCGCAAAAGATGCGTTTACCCTGGTGCTGGGGCTCGTCGGCGGCATGGTTTTCATGCTCGGCATCATGCGCGTGGCATTCGACGGCGGGCTGCGCGACATCATTGCAAGGGTTTTGGCACCGCTGCTGCGCAGACTGTTCCCCGACATCGCCCCTGACCACCCCGCCATGGCGGCCATGGTGATGAACATGGCCTGCAATTTGATGGGGCTCGGCAACGCCGCGACGCCCTTCGGCATCAAGGCCATGAGCGAGTTGGCAAAGATCAACCGCTACCCGGGGGCCGCGAGCAACGCGATGGTGCTGTTCCTGTGCATCAACACTTCATCGATCAACTTGTTCCCGCCGACCGGCACCATCTTTGTGCGGGCTGCCGCGGGATCCATGAACCCGTTTGCGATCTGGCTCCCGACCCTGTTCGCCACGATTTGTTCGACCCTCGCCGCAGTAGCCTTCTACTTTCTCCTGGTCAAGCTCCCGATGTTCCGGCACCGACCGGCGGACGCTGATTCCGCTTCATCCCCGGGCAACGCAGATTTTGGCGGCTTCGATGCAGACGATGTCGAGATCCCCCCGACGCAGGAGTTCGGCCCGATGGGCCCGCTGCGGACGGTGATCGTCCTGGGGATGTTGATCCTCACCGCCGTGGGGCTGGGAATCGACGTCAATCGACAACTCGCAGACAAGTCCTTGGCGGACGTATTCTTTACGGTCGCCAACGCCTGGAGTTTCCCGCTGCTGATCGGCGGCCTGCTGTTGTTCGGTTTTGCAAGGGGCGTACGGGTGTACGAATCCATGGTCGAAGGCGCGAAGGAAGGGCTCACCGTATCGGCGCGTATCGTGCCTTACCTGGTGGCGATTTTGACCGCGGTCGCGATGTTCCGCGCATCGGGCGCGCTCGATTTTGTGATCGGCCTGGTCAACCCGTTCACCAGCCCGTTCGGGGTCCCAGCCGAAGTACTACCAATGGCCTTGTTGCGTCCGTTTTCGGGATCAGGTGCATTCGGCATCATGAGTGAGACTCTGATGGTCCACGGCCCCGATTCGTTCATCGGCTACCTGACCAGCACGTTACAGGGATCCACCGAAACCACCTTCTACGTGCTGGCGGTATACTTTGGCGCGGCGCGGATCCGCCAGGGGCGTCACACTTTGCTCGCCTGTCTGGCCGGGGATTTCGCGGGCTTTGCCGGTGCGGTAGTGGCATGTCATCTCTTCTTCAGCTGAGCAGCGAGGAGCAGCACAACGCCCTGGACGGGCTGGTAAAGCGCAATCTCTCTACCGCAATCGTACAGATCGAATCGATCGCGCCGGGTCTGGGCAACCGACGCTTCTTTCGCCTGCGACTCGCGGAGACAACCACCGCCGGGCAACCCGCCAGTGTGATCGCACGGGCCGAAGCGAAAGAAGACCCCTTCAAACGCGCGGAAGGTGTCCCCAGCGAACCCCCGCTAGCCCCTCTGCTCGAATACCTCGAAACCGCGGACATTCCGGTTCCCAAACATTACGGCGGCAGTGCAGAGTTGGCCGTCGAACTGCTTGAAGACGTGGGTTCTACCAGTCTCGAAGCTGAGGTGGGCACGGCCTCGCGAGCCCTTCGCCTGGAACTCTACGGCGAAGCCTGTTCGCTGATCCCGCGTCTGCAGCGGCTCGAACCCCCGCAACCATCACTGCCCGCGTTCGAGCGACGACTCGACCGACCCCTGTTCAACAGCAAAGCCGGTCGTGTCGCGATCTGGGCGCTGCCGTATTGGCTGGGGCGAGACCCCAGTCAAGCCGAACTCGAAGTTGTTTACGCAACCTTTTCGCACATTGCGGACGTTTGCGAGCCAGCGCCGATGCGATTTTCCCACCGAGACTTCAAGGCTGCCAATATCCACCTTCGCCCCGAAGCCCCAAAGGGGGAACGTCTGGTCTTGATCGATTTTCAGGGCGCCTTCATGGCGCCGCCGGAATACGATCTCGTGTGTCTGCTGCGCGACAGTCACGTGCAGCTTCCAATCGAGGACGTCATGACCCAGCTCGAAGCAACGCGACCGGCGCTGCCCGACGCCCCCGACCCCGATGTTTTCAATCAACGCTTTACCTTGCTTACCCTCACGCGAGTCGCAAAGGATGCAGCCCACTACATCCGCGCCTTCACCGCAGAGGACGATTCGCGCTATCTCGGTTTTCTGCCGGCGGCTCGCGAAAGCCTGCGAGAGGCGTCGTCTCGTGCGGCGAGTTGGGACCCTGTGCTGCAGCGCTTTGCGGATCTAGTAGACGAGCTGCGGGAACCGACAAACGGGCACAGCGAGAATCCCTCATGACCCGGGCCATGATTCTGGCTGCCGGATTGGGCACGCGCATGCGTCGGCTCAGCGATCTATGCGCCAAGCCGGCCCTGCCCGTGCGCGGAACGCCGGTGATCGCATTCTTGTTGGAGCTATTGAAGAGCCATGGCGTGAGCGAGGTTGTGGTCAATCTCCACCATCGTCCAGAGAGCATTCGCGAGGCTGTACACGCGTTCAAGCCGAGCGGCCTCGAAGTTACGTTCAGCGAGGAGACCGTACCCCTGGGAACTGGGGGCGGAATCCGTCGGGCCCGCGATTTCCTGATGGGCTCAGACCCGTCTCTCGTGCTGACGGGCGACATGCTTCTCGACATCGACCTCTCTGGGTTGGTTTCCCGTCATCAGAAGCGTGGAGACCTCGCTACCCTCGTCTTGTGTGAAGATTCAAGGGTCGATCGATTCGGTTCGATAGGCATCTCGGAGGGGGGCGCTGTGCGGCGCATCGCCAACAGTCTCGATCTGGGGCAGGAACACGCCTCAGGCGTATTCACCGGCGCCAGGGTGTTTTCGCGAGCGGCTCTCGAAAGCCTCCCGGAGCGGGACTGCTTCGAGGATCTGCGCGACTGGTTGGTGCCGCTGCTCGAGGAAGGAACTGGCGGAGTGACGGGCGAACTCCTCGCGCAAGACCGCTGCACCTGGGAACCGGTCGGAACCCCCGAGGAATACCTCCGGGTCAATCTGCACCCGCCAGCACTTTCGTTTTTCGACTACGACGCCCGGGCAAGAGAACGAGGCGTCATGCTTGACGACGAGTTGGTGATCGGAGCACGAGCCAAGATCGGCGACGACGTCCAGCTCACGCGCTGCGTCGTCTGGGATGGCGAAGAGGTGCCGACCGGAACCGTGGCCAACGATGGCGTCTTCGCCCAGGGGCAATTCATTTCGTGCGGAGAGCACTCGTGAGCGAAATTCATTTCATCGGAACCAGCGACGCCTTTGGGGCTGGCGGAAGACGCCAGTCGGCGTTTCTGCTGCGCGATCCGAACGGCACCTTGATGGTCGATTGCGGGGTCACGACCAATACCGGATTGATCGCGGAAGAAATCCGCCGAGACGAGATTGACGCGATCGTGATCAGTCACTTTCACGCCGACCACTTTGGCGGCATTCCGCTCTTCCTGTTGGCTGCTCTCTACGAAGATCAGCGCAAGAACCCGTTGGTGATTGCAGGACCGCCGGGGATCGAGAAGCGGGTGATCGAGTTGGCCGCGGCCATGGGACATCCCATACCTGGGCGAAACTGGTCGTTCGCGATCCAATACAAAGAACTTCCAGCCGGTCGCGCAACCGAGGTCGGACCTGCAACCGTGACTTCATTCGAGACTTTTCACAACAAGGACGTGTGTCCCCACGGTCTACAGATTTCGATTGCAGAGAAAAACATCGTCTATTCGGGAGACACAGGATGGTTCGATGCATTGCCCGAATATGCAAACGGTGCAGATCTGTTCGTCTGCGAATGCACCTACTGCACAGCGGGCTTCGAAATGCACCTGAGTCTGGATCTGCTCGAAAAGAACAAAGCTCTGTTCCAGTGCGAACGCATGATCCTCACCCATCTCGGCAGCGAAATGTCGAAGGCACGCAATGACCTGAACTTCGAAATCGCCGACGACGGTTGGCGGGTCAAGCTTTAGCCCGACCCTTCCCCGGCGTAACCACGCCGAGTACCCCAGCCCGGCGCGCTCCCGTGCAGCGCGGCAAATGGTTGGGAAGTCCGAGCAGCGCATTCCTTCCCATCAACGAAAAAGCCATGGCCTCCGCCGCCTGACCCGGCACACCGTGGGCGTCGAAGCGATCGATCGCGACTCCGGGCAGCGCCGCAGCCAAGGCATCGAGGAGCGCGGGGTTTGCAGCGCCCCCGCCGCCGACGATCAAGCGATCAATTGACTTTGCGGTGGGATCCTCCCGGGGCAGAAGTTCACGACATGCCGCCCCGATCGATTGAGCGGTAAAAGCAACCAGGGTTGCGACCAGATCATCGGAATTGCGCCCGGCGTCGTGTGAATCACTGACCAGGGCCTCTGCGGCTGCCGAGCCATAGCGTTCGCGTCCAGTCGACTTGGGCGGAGCTTGTTGCAGGTAGTCGTCGTCGAGCAGTGCCTCGAGCAGGGCTGCATCCACGGTTCCGCGACGCGCTCTCTCTCCATCGCGATCCATCCGCTCTTGCCCTTGCGTCTGGAGAGAGATCACGCCATCGATCAAAGAGTTGGCCGGGCCGGTATCAAAGGCCAGGACTGCGTCTGGATCCTGACTGCTCGGAAGCCAGGTGATGTTCGCAATCCCACCGAGATTGAGCACGACGCGATTCTCCTTCGATGAACTGAAAGCCGCGAGATGAAAGAAAGGCGCCAACGGTGCCCCTTCCCCTCCCAGGGCGATGTCCCCGGAACGAAAATCTGCAATCGTGGTACAGCCCGTGCGTTCCGCGATGACCGAGGGATCACCGATCTGCAGCGTCGTTCGCTGCTCCGGATGATGGGCCACCGTCTGACCGTGGGACGCCACCGCGTCGATTGCGTCGAGGGATACGCTTGCTGCTTTCGCAGCCTCGATGGCGGCCGCTGCGAACAACTCCCCGAGTTCGACATCGAGCGCCGCGCATTCTGACAGCACTGGCCCCCCCGCCAGCGACGCGGCCGCGAGAGCGTGGATACGCTTTTGCAGGAGCGCCGAAAACGGAGCCTCGACATGGGCCAACAAGCGGAAGGGACTGGTCTCTCCCGAGTCCGGCCACGCTACCAACGCGGCGTCGATTCCATCCGCGGACGTTCCCGACATCAGTCCGATGACCAACATTGAGACAACGATAGCGGGCCGGGTCCGATCGCACATTTGTATTGACGGCCTATTCTATGTCGTCTCTTTGTCGTCGAGGAGTCAACTCGCCATGACGCCGCCTGAAAAAAAGCAAGACTTCATACCCGCCCTTCGCTTCCGGTCGCTCACTCGATACTTCGACTGGGTGCTGGACAAGACCTTGAAGGAAGACCGCTTTCGTACACTTCTCATCGACCAGGCGAACATCGAGCCCGGGCAGCGGATACTCGACATCGGTTGTGGCACCGGCACCCTGGCCATCATGCTCAAGCAACGATTTCCCACCGCTCACGTCACGGCGCTAGACGCCGACCCGGACATCCTTGCCCTTGCGCGAGCAAAGGCCGACCAAGCCGGCTGCGAGATCGACTTCCAACAGACGCTCGCCTGGGAGGCGGACTTTCCACCGGAGTCCTTCGATCGGGTGCTCTCGTCCCTGGTCCTTCATCACCTTCGCCCCGGAGATAAACGCCGAACGCTGCAGGCGGCCAAGGAATGGTTGCGTCCGAAGGGCGAACTCCATATTGCTGACTGGGGTAAGGCCCAGAATCTGTTCATGCGCTCGGCTTTCTTCGCGGTTCAGTTGCTGGATGGGTTCGAGACCACGGCGGAGAACGTCGCCCAGGGGCTCGTTCCTTGTATCGACGAGGCGGGGTTTTCAAATTCCGAGGAGACGCACCGGGAAGCAACGATGTTTGGGACGCTTTCGCTTTATCGCGCGGGGTGTGCCTAGACATCATGTCGAGACACTTCCCCACCCAGTTGACAGAACCGGTCTTCACCCGAATACTCCTCCGGTCTTGGGCGACCTGAGAGCAGATTGACCCCAGGTGAGCGATTCGCGGGCCGGGCGTCCATGGGAAACCCTCCGGCTCTTCGCTCTCTCGCGCTCGCCGACTGTCCACAGATTCGCGTGGACTGCGCGGACATCGTTGAATGTATTGGAGAAATCGGGAATGAATGACACCTCTCGCAGTCAGGGTTGGGGCATCTGTATTGGGGCTGGGGTGGTCGCGCTGCTCTTTGTCATTGGCGTCTTGAACGGGAGCTATCTCGCTCTGGCGATTCCGGTGGCGGTCCTCACCCTGTTTGCACTCGGGTTGACGGCCTGGGTCGGGTTTACCATCGCGACGATTCAGGTCGAGGCGGAACCCGTTCCCGAGGTTGAGGCCGCAGACGAGGGCAGCAACAACACCGTGGACGAAACGGACGGTGCGGCGTCGAACAGCTAGCTGCAGGGGTTCGCCCCGAGCGGGCGAGTTTGTGAATGCCGGAGGGGCTCAGTGCGGATCGCTCTACTTACATATCGCGGAAACATGTTTTGTGGCGGCCAGGGGATTTATGCCGCCTATCTCGCCAAGGAGTGGAAGCGGGCGGGGCACGACGTGCACGTATTTGCCGGGCCGCCCTACCCCGAACTCGAAGACGACATCCCGTTGCACAAGATCCACAACGACAATGTATTCGGTCGGGAACATCCGGACTACTTCGATCCCGAGCGTCCTTTCTCTCTGCTCCGCCCCCTCAGCTTATGGGAGCTCGGCGCTTCGCGCTTTGGCGTGTTTCCCGAGATGCAGACCTTTGGCTTTCGCTTGATGATGCGCTGGAAGACCTTCCAGGAGAAGTACAACTTCGACATCGTCTTCGACAACCAGTCCCTGAGTTGGGGATTGCTGGCGATTCAGGCGATGGGGGTCCCGGTTGTTTCGGTGATCCACCATCCCCTGCACATCGACCGCGAGGCGGATTTCACGATTGATCCGCGCCTGGTCAAGAAGATTAAACGCACGCTCTACTTTCCGCTCTTCATGCAGCAGCAGGTGGCGCCGCGACTCGCGTCCATCGTGACCGTGAGTGAAGCATCGCGTAAAGAGATCGAGCGCTACTTCAAGATCCCCGAAAAGAAGATCCCGGTGGTGTACAACGGGACGGACTGCGAGATCTTTCACCCCTGTGCGGATGTCGAGAAGGACGCCGACTTGCTTTTCGTCGGCCGCACCGAAGATCGCAAGAAGGGCATCGGCACCATGATCGAAGCCCTTTCGCTTTTGCCCGAGCACATCAATCTCAAGATCGTCGACGGCCGCATTCCCGAAAACGGTTTGGTGCCGCGTCTGATTCGCAAGTATCGACTCGAAAACCGCGTCACCATCATCGACGAAATGCTCACCCGGAACGATCTCGTGCGCGCCTACTCGAGCGGTCGCGCAGCGATCGTGCCTTCGTTCTTCGAAGGCTTTGGCTTTCCGGCCAGCGAGGCCATGGCGTGTGGCCTGCCGGTGATCGCCAATGCCGCCGGCGCGCTACCCGAGGTCGTGGGCACCGATGGCCGCTGCGGACGACTGGTGCCTTCGCGAGATGCCCAGGCCATGGCCCGGGCAGCCCGAGAGATCCTGCTCGAACCCGGTAGGGCCGAAGAAATGGGCCGAGCCGCACGGCGACGGGTTGAACACGTCTTCCGCTGGGACGACGCGGCCGCGAGTCTGGTCGAAGTTTTCAAGGACACCATTCGTGCTACTCACCGTCGATCTCGAGCGGCTTAAGGTCAGTCCCGGCGATCTCGTCCTCGACGCCGGCTGCGGCGAAGGTCGGCATTGCTTCGGCATGCTCGATCGGGGCGCTCGCGTCGTGGGGTTCGATCTCGACCACGCTTCCATGCGCGACGCTTCGAAGCGTCTGCGCAAAGAGGCCGCAGCGGTGTCGAGCCTCGGTGAGATGGCCCAGGGCAACATATTTCAGCTTCCGTTTGCCGACGGGACCTACGACCGGGTGATCTGTTCCGAAGTGATGGAGCACGTCCACAGCTATCAAAGCGCCGCCGTGGAACTCGCCCGGGTGACCAAGCCCGGCGGCCTGCTCGCCATCACGATCCCCACCGAGACCAGTGAGCATTTGTATCTGAGACTGGGCGACGAGTATTTCGAAAGTCCCGGCGGACACATCCGTATCTTCAAACCCAAAGAACTCGCCAGGGCATTGGCCAGGGCCGGACTCAACACCTTGGGGGTCGGCTTTGCCCACGGCTTCCACACTCCCTACTGGATACTGCGCTCCATCATGCACCTGCCGGACGCGGACGAAAGCGTGTTGGTGCGCGCCTATCGCAACTTTCTGATTCGAGCGACGGGATCCAAGCTGATGGATCGGCTGGAAAAGGGGCTCAACTACGTGTGCCCGAAGAGCCTGATCCTCTACGCCGAAAAACCCGCGCGCGCCCGGCGTTAGCGGTCACTGAGAGGTCATTGAGCATGTTGCCCGAAAGGACGCGCCTGTGCTTCGTGGCCTACCGCGGCAACATGAACTGCGGCGGTCAGGGGGTTTACCTCTGGTTTCTGAGCCGGGAACTCGCGCGTCTGGGTTTCGAGATCGACGTTTTCGTCGGCCCGCCCTACCCCGACCCGATGCCCTTTGCCGAGCGCGTTCATCAGATTGCAAACCAGGAGCATTGGGCCAAGTGGTTTAGCCGCGACTACGCCGGGATGCTGCCCGCAAAGAATCCTCTCGGCGCCTTCAAGCCGCTGAATCTCTATGAATTGGCGGCCAGTCGCATGGGATTTCTACCGGAACCCTTTGCCTTTAGCCTTAGAGCCTTTGCAAGCATCAGTGCGCGGTTGCGGGCGGGCCAGCGTTGGGATCTGATCCACGACGTCCAATGCCTGGGTTATGGACTGCTGGGGCTGCGCGCCATGGGGATTCCCATCGTTACGACCGTGCATCATCCATTGACGGTCGACCGCAGGGCTTCGTTTGTTCGCGACACGAACTTCATCGAAGCCGTCGGCAGCATGCAGTTCTATCCCATCGGCATGCAATCGTTCGTGGCGCGTCGCATCGATCGCGTGTTGACCTCATCCGAGTGCAGCGCTCGACAGATCGCAAGCGACTTCGGCGTCGAACCGCACAAGATCACCAACGTCTGGAACGGCCTCGACACCAGTCTCTACTCTCCGGATCCAGCCGTCGCCAAGAGCGAGAGCAATGTCCTTTGCGTGGGCCGGGCATCCGACCCCAACAAGGGGATCCGAACCCTGATCGAGGCGCTGGCAAGGATCCCCGAGCACATCACCTTGACCCTGGTCGACAACGACCACCCGGGCAACGAAGTGTTCAAATGGGCGCGCAAGGCGGGGGTCGCCGATCGGCTTCGCGTCACCGGCCGTCTCCCGATCGACGAATTGATTGGACACTACCGTGCGGCTGCTCTGGTCGCGGTGCCGTCTCGCTATGAGGGCTTTGGCCTGCCAGCCGTCGAGGCCATGGCGTGTGGCACCCCGGTCATCGCCTGCGCGGCCGGAGCGCTGAGCGAAGTGATGCTGCAGACAAAGGGTGGCATCACGGTGCCGATCGACGACGCCGAGGCGTTGGGCAACGCAATTGCCGAACTGATGGCCGATCCCCAAAGACGCCGCACCCTGGCAGATAGCGGCCGCGCTCGGGTCGATGAGACATTTTCGTGGCAGCGAATCGCCGGGCGAACCGCTGAGGTCTACGCCGAGGTGTTGGCCGAGCGACGGGGGCGACCGACGACGACGATTACATCGGCGAGCACCGGAGCAAATCGCGCCAACCGGTCGAGTGCGCGAACGCAGTGAGTGGCCACGCGCTCCGGAAGCTTGTTGAGCAACCCGGCCCATCCCGGGAGCCCCCAGGCGACTGAAATGCCGCGGAACTCGTCGATCAGCAGGTGACGCCCAGCCTGCTCGCGAATCAGATCGATTTCATAGCGCGTAAAGTGATCGCTTGGCGCGTCGTATCCGCGCCGTTCCCGGATGACCGACATGCCGAGCCAATCCTGGCGGAAATCGTCGACCGCGCGACCGACGCGACAGGAAAGGGATTCGAAATTGGCGATGGCCAGGACGACCCGCCCGTCGGTTGCGGTGACTCGCGCCATTTCGGCAATCGCCTCTTCGGAGCGATCGAAGTGGTCTATGGCTCCCTTGCAGATGCACGCGTCGAAGGCGCCCGTCGCGAAGGGAAGTTGATCGGACCAACACTGCACCCAGGCGGGCATCTCGATCTTCTTGTCTTCGGCAAACATTCGCGCCATGCCGATCATCCGTCGACTGGGTTCGGCACCCACCACCCCGGCTCCGCGAACTGCCATCGCGATGGTGTCTTGTCCGACACCACTGGCCACGTCGAGCACCCGGCGACCAGGCCCCGGAAGCGCGGCATCGATGGTTTCCGATGTCATGCGTTCAAACAGGAACTCACTATCGCGCGACAATCCGGTGGGAATCACGTCACTCATGTCTCGATCGAGATCCACTACTCGCATGGCGCGCACCATAGCAGCCCTACCGGCCGTTCGCGGTCGCAGGTGCGGGCTGCCAGCGCATTTTTTGGTGTCATTCGACGTGCCGTGATCGAGCCAAATTTCGAGTCGCTTTCAACCACCAGCGCGATACCTTGTCGTGAAGCCATGACACCCAGCTCCGACGCAGAAGGGCAAAGAGAGCCCGATCGAACCGCTCATATTGGCCCGCCGGTCGGAGACGCGGCTGGCTCCTGGGACAGCCAATCGCTGACCGCGCGGCTCTACTCGTTTCGCTTTACCTACGGCGCGATCGCGGTGCTCATCCTCCTCTACATCTTTACCATCCGCTCGCTCGAGACCTACCTCCGCGGTTACTTCGGCGAATTGACCGCGATGGCGCTCACCATTACCGACCTTGAAGTTCCGATCGCGCAGCGGATCAGCTCCACGATCAACATGTACAACCAAAATTCAATTTGGACGTCGTTAGTGGGCGTCCGGGTAGCGACCACCGTGATCGGCCGGGACGGTTCTTCGCTGATCTATGTCGCGGGCCGCGCCGCGATCCCCCCGCCCGAGCGATACGAACTCGCGAGCATCCTCGCCGAAGCCGAACGCTTGTTGCCCGCAACTGCGCACCTCTCCGTTTCAATTCCGCACAATTCCCTGCTCGCCAACTCGATCTTGATCTTCTACGCCGTGCTGACCATGCAGGCTCTCTGGATCCGCAATCGTGTGCTCGCCCGACGCCAGCGACATCTCCTCGAGCAGTCCATTCAGCAACGTGAAGCATCTGAGTATCGAACCCGCAAGATCCAATCCGAACTCGATCAAGCGCGCGGACAATTTCAAGCCATCGAGCCCAGCGAGCCCGAACACCTCGTTGAAGTCAAGCAGTTGCGGCATGAGAGAAAGGGCCTCGAAGAAAAGCTCGTCGCTCTCGAGACGCGCGAACTCGAGCTTCGAGAAACCGCCTCCCGGAACAGCGAACTGGGCCAGGAAATCACTGCGCTCGAAGAACTGCTCGAAGAGGCCAGCGAAGACCTGGCCTCCCGACAGACTGTGATCCAGGAGCTCGAAAAGTCGGTAAAGCGCGCGTCAAAGGGCGTTGCGAGCCAGGAGTCGGTTCGCTCCCGGGAATCGGAAACCCTGGGCAGAAGATTTTCTGTGCTCTACAAGAATCTCGAGATCGACGATCGCGCGATTCACGACATCGTCGCCTTGCGCGACGAGGCGATGAAGCTCAAGTGCGAAGAAAAACTCAAACGCCTGAACGACGAAGCGGACAACATATCGGTGCGTCGCAAGGTCGGCGGCATCCCTCCGCATCTCACGATTTTCGAAATGGGATTCCCGGTCAAGGGACGGCTGTATCTGTACGACGTTCAACTACCCGAAGAATCTCAAAAAGGAACTTGAATTCGAGGACAAATGATCCCCGGCGTTCACAAGCAACGATTCTACACCCGCGCGCAACTGCGGCTGCTTATGTTCATGGATCGGTGTGGGTTGGACGCTGGGGCTTGTGACGAGGTGATGCTGAAGCAGTACCCCCGGCTGCCCGGCTGGTATGACTCGCTGATGGATGAAGACATGATTACGCCAGTGGAGCGCTTGGACGATCAGGAGTGCGAACAGGTTCAGCGGGCCGTTGGGGAGATGGCCAGGCTGCTGGGAAGGAGGGGAGGCTGATGACAACGAGATTGCAAACCCGCGCTGCCTACCTGATTCATTGGCAGGATGAGACGGTGTCAGGGTGGAGTGTTGGCATGGAGAATGTGGACCACAATTTCGTGGGCTACTTTACGCCCGTACAGTTTACGGAGAAGATCAGGGAATGGCGGCGGCAAGGATTGCTGACTGCTGGGTGTCACGCACGCAGGGGCGCTCCCTGCACACTGGATAAATGCAATAGGAGGATCTGACATGGACGCCAAACGCCGGGCAGCGATTGCCCAACTGGTCGCGGACGCGCTGGTGGAAAGGAAGCGGGACAAGAAGCACTACCATTATGTATTTATCTGCGGACAGGATATTGTCCCCTTTGACAGAGCCGATGCGCAGAATCCGCCGTACCGGTTCGCCACGGAGAGTCAACTCCGTCCGCAACAGCTTCAAGCCGCTGATTCCACGGGCCAGCGCGATCACCATCAACAGCCCGCCGGAACACCGCGCAATGACAGTGCCGAAGACGATGCCGTCGATGCCCAATGGCGGCAAGGGACCGAGTCCGAAAACCAGCAACGGCGAAATGATTAGGTTCAGCACGCTCACCATGCCGAGGATGAGCATCGGCGAGCGGGTGTTGCCGGTCCCGCGCAAGGCGGCCGCTCCGATCAGGCTCAAGCTGCTGAAAATGTGCCCGAAGGCGTCGATTCGCAGATAGCGGACGGCGATCTTGTATCGCGCGCCCTCCATTTCCAGAAACCACGCCAGCCAGGGAGCGGACAGGAAGAACAGCAGGCAGACCGCCACCCCCATCACCAATGAAAGCGCCATCGATCGGTTAGCGATGCGGTTCGCCTCGGCGTGCTCGTTTGCTCCCCAGTGACGCGACACCAATGCCGTCGTGCCTACGCCGACAAAACCGAACAGCATCGTGGCCAGCCAGCCCATGTAAGCAGCGATTCCGATCGCCGACGTCGCGTGCTGGTTGAGTTCCGACGTCGGATCGGGGCTGAGATGCCCGGACAAGAACAGATCGACGAAGCCGACGAACGAATTGAGGAACTGCTCGGCCAACACCGGCAAGGCCAGCAGAAACAGCGTCCGTCTCAGGTCGCCGGTCAGGACGGCCGTTGCCCGTCGGCCG
>JADFNE010000028.1 GCA_022563535.1 Myxococcales bacterium | reverse complement strand
AAGCCACACGTCCGGCAGAGATCATGCGCGATGCCGGATTTCAAACGGTCGGGTTGTTTCGCAACGGCTGGGTCGAGGGTTACTTCGGCTTCGATCAGGGCTTTGACGTCTACATGCGTCCGATGGCCTCGGGCCCGTCGGCCGCAGTGCGCAGAGAAAACCCGACGCTCAAAACCACCAACACCGACGCCGCTCTCATTCCAGCCACCGTCGAGTTCGCCAGGATCAACGGAGATCGTCGCTGGTTTTTGTATTTGCACATGATGGATCTGCACGAGTATCTCTACGACGAAGATTCGGCAAAGTTCGGAACGATCTACGGCGATATCTACGACAACGCGATCTTGCGCGAGAACCTCATACTCGAAGAACTCCTGGGACAACTCAATCACGGGGGGCATCTGGACAATACCCTCATCGTAATCACCTCGGATCACGGTGAGGCGTTCTCGGAGCGCGGATTCGAGGGACACGCGCGCAGAGTGTTTCGAGAAACCACCGAAGTTCCCCTCATCATGAGCTTTCCATTCCGGCTCGAGCCCGGTCTCGTCGTCTCGCAGAGGACCCGCAACATCGACATCTGGCCGACCATTCTGGACTTGCTCGGTCTGCCCGAGATGGCTGGGGTCGATGGTCAGTCTCGGGTTCCGGAAATCCTCGCCGCCGCGCGAGGCGAGCCAATGGCAGACGATGGCAACGTCGCAATCGCGTACCTGGACCAGAATTGGGGCAAGCGAGGAATGCCCGAGTTACCCACCGTCGCGGTGGTGGAAGACAGCTTCCGCTACGTCGTCAACTGGAACGGCCCCGAGGGCAAGGCTTCCGAACAGCTCTTCGACAACCGGGATGACCCAGGCGAACTCACGGAAATCGACCAACCCGAGGTGATGACCCGTTTGCGCAAGCTGGCGATCGATTACATGCAGCAGCGACCTACCTGGAAGGACGATGCCCCCGACCTCGAAATGGACGAAATGCAACTCAATCAACTCCGCGCGCTCGGCTACAAGATCCCTTGAGCTCCAGGTAGAGACACGGTGGTAGAGCGTCACACCGGTACAGGAACCTTCGGGTACCGATCACCAGGTGATGACCATGTCGACGCCAAACGAGCGCGGATCTCCAACGTAGTTGATCGTGGTATGGAAAAAATTCGACACATCGAACGCGTAGGTCTTGTACCGAGCGTCCAGGACGTTCCTGACCCACGCTGAGATTTCGACATTCCTCATGGGCGTCTTGTAGCTGAGTCGAACATTGTGGATCCAGTGCGCCTTCTGTCCCACGGCGTGCTTGGGCAACCTGTCGAAGGTTTCCCGGGTGGTGAAGTTCAGACCCGGCGACCCTCGTCCTTTGCTTGCATCAAAGGGGAGATCGTCGACCCAGATAAAACCGTAGCGCGGCGTGATCTCGCCCCATTCGCCAAAATCGAGCGGCCACTCGACGTTGCCACTGACCTTGAATTTCGGAGAGTTGATCAGTTGATTCCCGGAAAAATCGTCCGCGATTTGAATATTTCCGCCCGTGACGTTGGTACGAAAGACGATATTCGTAAAATCGAGGTACTCACTTGCAAGCCAGCCGAATTCAACGGCGAGCTTCAGGCCGTCCAACAGTTCTGGCGCCCAGTCCTGTAGCGGTTTTAGCGTGAGGTTGACCTCGGATCCATATTGTTGGACCCGACTCGCATTGACGATGACAAGCTTGGGGGTGTTGAATACTGCAGGCTCATCGGTAAAGAGGAAGACCTGGTAATCTTTGTATTTGTAGAAGAAGAAACCCGCCCGGGCAATGAACCGGCTCTCGAATGCGTTGAGATTGAGACTCCACTCGAACGCGTCCACAAATTCTGGCTTTGCTGCCACCTTGAAATCAACATTGCCTGAATTGAAGTGGCCGGCTTTGTAACCGCGGGTGTACTTGGTGTGTAACGTCACGGCATCGCTCACGTGGTAGCTGAGGGCGATCTTCCCCGTCGGCTCGCTCCACCGTTCCGAACGGTCGCGCTCCAGGAACCCAGCTTGTGACGTACGGCCTACGTGGAAGTCCTTCTTTTCCACGTTCAATCGAGCGCCCATCTGCAAACTAAAATCTTCCAAGAAGTCCCAGGTGAAGTCACCGTAGGTCATGTAGCTGGAGGTGTTTTGATCAACGTCGAAGACAAACGTCTTGGTTGTGAGTTTGAACGGAAGCGGTCCGCCGGCGATTATCTGAAAGTCTATTCTACTGCTGTGGAGTTTCTCCTGAATGAAGGAAGCACCCAGGTTCCAGCGAACTGCAGAATCAAAAAGCTGACCCGAAAGATTGAACTCCTGGGTGAACTGCTTCGCTTCGTCGGTCGAGATCGCCTCGAAGAGCGAATCCGGAGTAAAGTCTCGGTCCTGGTCCCGAAAGCGTTCGTATGTTTCGAATCCGGTGATCGTCGTCACATCGATCCGCCCGAGAGAAAACTCTCCTCGCAGATGCCCGCCCCAGATATCAAGGGTCGTTTTCCCTACGCGATTGTAGTCACCGCGGTATGGGTTTCTATCCAACGGCCGGTCCGCCAAGTTTTTGGCCAGCACCACTTTGGCTTCGTTTTCTGCGTCACGTCTGTCGGCGGCGGGTAGCAGACGAAATTGCGCTTCGCTCGTGACCCCCGCACTAAACCATTTAGTCTCGCTGTATTCCGCCAAAGTATCGGGTTCCCAATAAGCTAGGGAATTTATTCCTCCCAACGCATCGATGGTGCCGCCGACGCCGATCGCCTGTCCGAGGGTTGAATCTTGATCCAGGCGACTGCCATGAAAACTGACGAGCCAGTCCATGTCCGTGCCAGGAGGTTGCAACCGGAGCGCTCCACGCGCTGCCCAGGCTCCTCTTCCGCCCACTTTCTTTGGCAGATTCTCTGGCACTGGAGAAATGGCATTGCGGCGGATCAAACCTTCGCTGCAGACCGCAGCTGGATTCATGCCCGGAGGAAAAAGAAGCGGTGGTCCTATCCGGTCGGCGAAGGGCAGCGCATCGCCACAACCGTTGGTCATGAACGGATCTACCTTGGACACGCGAAATGCAACGCGCATGGCCAACATCTCGTCGATTAACGGAAGATTGATGAAACCCTCGGTGTCGCGAATGAACGCGTCGCGGGCATCCTTGCTCCAGAAACTGCCAACACTCTGCTTGACCCGAGCCGCGTACTCCAGCGTCGGCTTGTTTCCGTATAACTTGATTGCGCCCGCCGACGCGTTTCGATGCGGGCCAATACCCGCCGGCCCCAGGATGAAGTCCACAGCGCGCAAGTCAAACAGCAGCCCGAGCTGAATTGCGGGTGAGTTCATGACAATATCGTCTTTGTAGATGGCCACGGCGCCCACCGCATTGGCGCTGAAATCAGCGAGTCCCACGCCGCGAATGAAGAACGTGGCCGCCGTCGCCCCCGCGACCACAATCTCGACGTTGGGTGTTACCTTCGCCAGATCGGCAATGTTCCCGGCGCCCAGGGCTGCGATCGATTCGGCATCAAATTGCGTCACGGACTCGGGAACATCCGTTTCAATACCGCTGACTGCGCGGCCTTTGATCTTGATGACTTCGTAGCCCTCTGGTGGCTGGATCGGGCCGGTCGGCGCCGGTGGTGCTGCGATCGCTTCAACCTCGTCCAGATCATCTCCCTCAACGAGATCATCGCCCTGTGGGTCCGTGACGGTCGGTACGCTTTCGCTCTCGACGGGACCCGGTTGCGCCTCGCCGGTCACGCTCTCGGTCGGTTCCTGCGCCCAGCTCGCACTTGGGGCGACCGGCAACATGAACAATAGAATTAGTGCGCAACAACGGACGAAATAGGAACCCGATGCGCAACATGCTGACATCAAGCGGCCGGTGGCAATGCGATCCGCTGTTTGCTGATAGACGTGCAACACTCTTCGAACCCCGCGAATCGATCCATTCAATATTGACCCAGAGCTCGAGTCAGCTCGTAGAGACTATTGCACTGTGGCACCCCAATGAGCGATCCTCGCTCCGATGTTATTTCCAGTCAAGAGATTGCGGGGCATGTTCTTCATTCTTCTATTCGTGCTCGCGCAGGGGAGCTTCTCTGCTGCCGAAGAACGAGCAAAGGTAGAGATCGAACCTGCGAGAGATGAGCTCGAACGATGGGTTCCCGCACTCTCCGTCTCACTGGGCATGTTGCTGCAACGCGGCAGTGCCGCCTCCGAGTCCAGCGACATTCTAGAACCTGACCCCCTACCCTTTGGGACGTCGAAACCCGCGATCAGGCCGCCAGCCAGCGGCAAAAACCTCATGTTCGCGCCAATCGCCCACGCCTCTATAGAACTGATGACGCCCGGCCTGCTCTACGTACCGTTCGTGACGGACATCGCAATCCCCGGACGCCCCCGGCTCTTTGTGCACGGAGACGTCGCCGCGAGTTTCTCGCAAAAATACGATCTTGCGAAGGAGGGAGAGGTCGGCGAGTTCGACGTTCCGAATCTCGCAAACCCAGCGGAAACCGACATCCTGGGTCAGGGGAGTCGCGGTCAAGCCTATGTCGACACCCTGGTTTGGTCGGCCGGTGGAGGTCTCGCTCTCACGTTCGACGTCTTCGACCGACGTATACGAATCAAGCCGTCCGTTGAATGGATTCGCGAGAAGATCGTAGTGATCGGAGATGTACGCCGACTCGTCAAGTTGGTAAGCCCTCTCCCTACCCCAAAAATAGATGGATTCCGCCAGATCATCCTGGCGGGGCACAACACCAAAGTATTGAACGGAATTGGACCGGGACTGGAAATCGAAGTAGATTCAAAACGCGCCGGCCCCTTCGTGGTATCGACGTTCATGGGCGCTCGCGTATATCGAATGCTCGGAAACATGGACATCGACGTCAAAGCAACAAGCGAGTACGACGAAACATTTGAAGTTCACTACACGAATGCACGGTGGTCCTACCAGGGATTCTTCGGAATTCGCGTACGACTGGTTCCCGAATAGCGATCCGAATCACATCGCGGTAGGGGTCTAATGTTCACCGAGTCCATTCCTAATCGGCGATTCGAACTCCTACCTCACATCATCATCGGCTTGCTCGTGGCCCTGGTTCTGGTAGCCGTGGGTCAACCCATCATGACCGACGACCTTTGGTGGCACCTCGCCCTCGGAGATGCCTACGCGCAAGGCGGTCCCTGGCTGGCCCACGACCCTCTCTTGTTTACTTCGTCGGGTCCACCGGTCGCGGCGGCATGGCTCGCCGATCTCGGCCTGGCCTCGATCACAAACCTTTGGGGCTTCACCGCTCTTCGATTGACTCACGTACTGCTCGTCACCGCGATTCTGGCTCTGGCCTGGTCTCTGCTCAGGCGCACGAGCCATTCGCGGGTCGCTGCGAGCCTTTGCACCGGCGCATTCATCGTGCTGTCCGCATATCGACTCATTCAACTCCGGCCCCATCTGTTGACGATCCTGTTCAGCTTGATTCTCTACCGGCTGCTGCTCGAGTCCAAAGAGTGCCCCTCGCGCCGCCGGGTTATAGAGGCCGTCGCGCTGTGCGCATTATGGGCGAACCTTCACGCTGGCTTCTTGCTGGGCCCGGTTTTGCTAGGGGTCGGAATTGCAGGTCTTGTCATCTATGAGATTGGATCTGCGCGAAGTTTCGCACCCGTCAGAACTCCGAGGGTCTTGTGGCTCGGTATCGCTCTCGTGCTCGGGACGCTAGCGACGGGGTTCAACCCGGCGGGCATCGATCCCCACATGGCCTACCTGGTCGCCGGTTCCGAAACACCCAGCTTGACCCGGGTTGCCGACGAATGGGTTGCGCTCGCCGCATTTCGCTTTCCGCAAGCGGGGAGCCAACCCACGCCAATGGCCTGGATCATATTCTGGCTGCTCTTGTCGGGTTCCCTGCTGGCAGGGATTGGGGCACTGAAACATCTCGGCCGCAATGAGCGTGGCACACCGTTGAACGTCAACCCCGTGCTACTCGCACTCTCGGCTCTCGGTGTCGTCGCCCCACTCGTTGCAGTGCGATTTATCTGGCTGGGGATCTTTCCGTTGCTGTTGCTAAGCACGTCTTTGGGCTCATGGCTGAGTATGCCTTTGGGCTCGTGGCTGAACTCGCACCCCGTTCACCAAGCGCAGAAAACCCCCGAAGGCAAAACACGATCTCTCGCGGCATTGGGATGCAGCACCGCGGCCGCACTCGTACTCCTTGTTGGCTTCATTCAGTTCGGGGACTGGCCCGGGGTATCGCGTTCCATTCCCCCAACCCTGCAACAATTTGCCCAACCCTATTTCGCAGCCAAGTATCAGGCCCACGCGGCATGGATGCTCGACGATGCAAACCTCGAGGGAAACCTCTTCAACGAGTATTACATGGGAGGGTTTCTCGGATATTGGCTCGCACCTCGGTTGCGAACCTTCGTCAATGGCAGCTTGAATGTCTCGCGCGACGCAATGGACGCGAATCTCCCGATCCGAGAGCACCGAGGCGTTTTGGCCGGCGAAAGTTTCCTGGAACTTCTCGACCGCCAGGGGATAGACGTTTTCTTGGGGATGGGCCTGCCCCGTCTCAAATTGGGCAACCGTCCCTGGTATCACACCACTGCCCATCTCGAGAATACGCCGGGCTGGATTCTCGTGTTTCGAAACATAACGTCCTCGGTGTACCTGAGGGACAATCGGCGAAACGCCGAAAACCTCGCGCGGGTCGCCGTCTACTATCGCGACCGGGGTGTGGCGTTCGATTCAGCTCGCGGTTTCGACACGGCGCGCGTGATCCGCGACGCCCGGAGCTGGGCAATTACAAACGGAGTGATCCCGACCTACTACGATCAACTCGTCGCAAATTCGAGCGACGCAAAGTCGCAGCAGGGCCTGCGTTCTCTCAGCCTGCTCGCTTCGTTCTACAGCGCGCTCGGACTCTACGACGAAGCGATCGAGATCGACCGCGGGCTGCTCGAACAATTCCCAGATGTTTCAATTGCGCGCAGAAGACTCGCCTGGTGTTCACTGCGCGTCGGGGCGTTCGCCGACGCGGTGAAGCTGGCAGAATTTCGACCCCTGCGAGGCCAGGCAGATCCCCTGCTTCAAGCGGCGGGAAAGATCGCCAGAATCGCCGCTGAGGGAACCACCGAGGAAGGGGCAGAAGAAAAGCTCGCTGGAAAGATCGCCCGGCTGCCGGTTTTCACCTTTGCGGAAGCCCGAAACTTGAGAGCGGGCATGGCGACACCGGAGCTGCGAAAAGCGTTGAGTGCAACCGCTAACCTGAGTCGCTAGCTCGCGGCCATTTCACGCTTGATGTGCTTGACCCAGGTATTCGCCTCTTGCTCCGAATCCGAAAACGCTTTGGCCTTTTCGAACCACGGGAGCGCCTGGTCTGGCTTCTTCTGGCTGTAGAGGACGATTCCCATCAACAGTGTGGCTTGACCGGGTTTCGGCAAGTCCCCTTTTTCGAGCGCCAGACCCAAGGCTTCTGCCGCTTCCTGCCAGCGTTCTTGCTGAATGTGGACTTCCGCCAGGCGCTGGTAGATGCGCCCCCCTTCCGCAAGTTCGGCGGCGCGAATCAGCGGATCGATCGCCTTGTCGTACTCCCGCGCCATGATCCAGCTGTTGCTCAAGAGTTCGAAATACTCGGAGTCCTCATCCACCACACTGCTCTCGAGACCGAACTTCATTACATCCGCTGCGCGATAGGGTAGTTCGAGGTAAAGCAACAACTCGGCCAGGCGGCGAATCTCCGGGTCTTCGGTCAACAGGCCCTGGGTATAGGCGAGCTGAAGCGGGATCAATGACTCTGGGTAGTTGCCCAGCGCGCCGTGAAGTGTGGAAAGTTGGATCCAATAGGTCTTGTTCGGATAGCTCCGGATCATCTGATCGAGAAGCGGAATCGTCTCCTTGTACTCTTTGCGAGTGAGGCGAATTGCAAGCAAGAGTTTGAGCCAGTTTTCCTGCGGCGCATTCGCGATCGCAACCGCCTTCAATGCGGGTGCCAGGGCCGCGTCGGTGTCCTTTGCCTGCCAGTACGCCAGGGCCAGCAAGTAATACGAAGAAGCATTGGGCTCCTCTTCGATCAGGAACCACCTTTTCAGGTTCACGATCGCGTCCGCCCAATTGTCTTGCTCCATGCAGATTCGCGCGATGATAAAACGGAAATCAGCCCGTTCTTCCAGGGGCAAGAAATCCTGAGCAATCGTCAATTCGAACAGTTCTCGCGCACGGGATAGATCTTTCCGTCCCATCGCTACGTACCCACTGAGGGTGTAGAACTTGGTTCTTTCCGCTGCGTTCAGACTGCGGAGGCGCAGCTTGCCGAGAGCTGCTTCGGCCTCGTCCCACTTGTCCTCAACCAGGAATTCCTGCGCCTTCAGCAGGCGCCTCCCGGTCAGTTGGTCGATTTCGTGTTTGCGCGCCCAACTGCGGCTCTTCTGCTCGCCGTCTCGCTGCGCAAGAGCATTCCCAGCGAACACGCACCCCGCCGTCCAAAACAGGACAGCGAGCACGAGCGCCGCCGAGTTCATCCGTGCACCAGCGCGTTGCCCCTCGCCATTCCGCACGGGTTCCACTACTTGTCCTCCATCGAGAACGGGAACCAGACCTTCTGACCCGGACGTTCGACTGCCCTGCCATCCACGATTTTTGGGTTGTAACGCCAACGGCGTACAGCGGCTAGAGCGGCCTTGTCGAATACGCCGGGAGGTTGCGAATAATCGATCTGCGCGTCCTTTACCGTACCGGCTTTTGCAATTGTGAAGGTGATTCCAACGGCGCCCTCGATTCTTCGCTGGCGCATTCGCATTGGATACTCGGGTTCGATCCGCACCAGCGGTGTAGCGTCCCGATCCGACCCACTGCCCATGCCGACTCCGCCCACGAGCGCATCACCCGCGTTGAAGTTTGCGGTGAATGCCGATAGATCTCCCGAAGGTTCGAGGCTGGCCTTGGACACATTGATTTCCGGCGGAGGCGGAGCTTCTTCGGGTTTTTGTCGCTTGGGAGGCTCGCGCTTCTTGATCTCGGGCGTGGTGTCGCGACGCAAGCGCACAAACTCGATCTTGGGCGACGGCTTGCTGTCGATCAGTTGCGCGTCGGTACTCACTAGCGCCTGCATGGTCCAAAACAGACCGAACGTGACCACGCAAGCAATCACGAGCGCGAGCGGAAGCCGCGAAATCATTTACTTGATGATCTCGGCCGCGAGGGAAATGCTCTTGACTCCGGCGAGCCTTGCGGCGTCCATGACCTTGACCAGCAAGCCGTTTTCGCTCTTTTCGTCGGCTTGAATAATTACTGCGCCGTTGGGGTTTTCCGCGCGCATTCGCTCGATGTTCGCGCGCAGCGCCTTGGGATCGATTTGTCGGCGATCCATCCACACCTGATTGGTGCTGGTGATGGCAATCAGGATATTGCCCTTTTCGTTGCGCGTGGCGGTCGCCGCACTGGGCCGAGTGATCTCGATCCCCGACTCCTTCACGAACGATGCCGTAACGATGAAGAAGATCAACATGATGAACACGACATCGAGCATTGGGGTCAGGTTGACTTCGTTTTCCGGTCTGTGTTTGTTTCTTCTACGTCGCATGACTCTCTCGATCTCGCTTTGGAGTGTGAATGATCTCGAGGCTATCTTGGCCTCGAGATGTTTCGCCATCGGCGAACTGATCGAGCTGGGTGCTGAGCAGCATCCCAGATATAGCGGCCACCATGCCAGCCATCGTGGGGAGCGTCGCCTTTGACACGCCGGCCGCCATCCCACGGGTGTTGCCACCGCCGCTGGCCATCACATCGAATACTTCGATCATGCCGGTCACGGTGCCGAGCAGGCCGAGCATCGGGCACACGGCGACCAAGGTGCGAATCATGCTCAAGCTATCGGTCAGCTTGAGTTCCATTCGAGACATGAGCAGTTCGCGAAGCATGTGCGCGTTCCACGACGAATGGTCAGTCCGGGCATTCCAGAAGGCTTCGATCCTTGCGGCATCGACGCGATATCCCAGGCGGAAGTACCAGATCCGCTCGATGATCAGGGTCCACATCGTGGCCGTCACGAAGGCGATGACCAGCAGCACATTGCCGCCGGTTTCAATGAACCCGCGGACGGCTGCGAAGGCCTCAATCTCCCACATCGATCCCCTCCGCTCGTGACGCGATCAGGCCTGCGCTCTGATAATCCAAAATGTCGATAATGCGACTGGCACTGTTGCTGAGTATGTCGTAGAGCAGCACCAGGGGAATCGCGACGATGAGCCCGAGCATCGTGGTGACCAGAGCCTCGGAAATACCCCCCGCCATCATCTTGGGATCGCCGGCGCCGAACAACGTGATCGACTGGAAGGTCTTGATCATGCCCGTCACCGTGCCGAGCAGGCCGAGCAGCGGCGATACGACCGAGACCGTCTTGACCACCCACAGGTAGCGCTCGAGATCACTGCTTTCCTTGAGCACCGCCTCGTCGAGCCTCAGCTCGAGCACTTCACTGTCCATGTCCTTCGAAGCTTCGGGGATCACCAAGATGCGACCGAGCGGGTTGTCGGAGCTGGTCCTACTACTCTTCTGCTGGGCCCTGACCTTGCGACTGGTCGCGGAGATCAGGAACCAGCGCCAGACACCCACGAGCAATGCCCCCACACCGAGGCAGATGATCACGTAACCGACGCCACCGCCCTGTTCGACGCGTTCACGCGGACTCGGTGTTTCGAGCAGGGATTCGAGCAGTGCGCCCTTTGATGGATCGACCGCCAATTTGACGAAACCGGTGGTGGCCGTCTCGAAACCCTCCACAGTGTCGAGGTACTTGGCAGGAGGTTGGCGCGGTAGCTCTGCCAGCTGTTGTGCTTTGGGATCCCACAAGAGGTAGCCGCCATTCGAAATCACGGTAAACGGACCCACTCGGACGACCTCGCGCTCGACCTCGCCTCCCTTTGTAGTCAAAACCGTCGTGACGAAACGTTCGATCTCGCCTTGGGCGGTGATTTCCCGCTGCATTTCGAACCAGAGACCTTCGAGATCCTTGGTCGACGGGAGTTCCTTGCTGCGACCGAGTCTGTCGAGAAGTATTGTGCGATCGCTGAGCTGTGAGCTCGTCAGCGATTCCCAGACCTGCCCACTCAAATCGTTCGAGACCTGACGCACGACACCAAAGAGTTCACCCATCTGTCCCAGGCGCTCTGTCAACGTTTCCTGGAGCGTGCCGATCAAGGGCTCGTTGTCGTTGTAGGTGGATTCGAGGGCCTGGCTGATCGCTTCCTCGCCAGCAAGCACTGCGAGGGCATCGTCGAGCAGGCGTTGCTGATCGTTCCGAGCCGCCAGAAACCGCGCCTCGCGCGCGGCGTTGTCGTCGGATTCGGCAATGAAACCCTCTTTCACCATCTCGAGCAATTCTTCGAGGGTCTTGGGTTCGGGGGACTTGGGCTGGTCTTGCGCGGTCGACACCGCCGCGAAGCCGAAGACTATTGCCAGAGCCATGTTGCAAATCAGCAACCGAGTCGTTGTAGCTGCGCGCATCAGCTTGCTCCTCCCAGAGCCCGGGCGGCTGGGAGTGGCAACCGGATCAGATCCGGCGCCATTTGCTTGCGCGCAATCTTGAGTCCTTCCTTGATCGCCGATCGGTAACCGGCATCAAGGGGTTCCCAAACGCCAAGTTTTTGGTTCCACACCCCAGCCGATTTTTGATCCAGGGTCTGATACACGAGGGCGATGCGGCCGAAGCGAAGCAGGTCGGCCTTCACTTCAACGCCGTTCACCTCCAAGGTCGAGCGGTAGGCTTCGATCGTGCGGCCGTACTCGTTCTCCACCTGATAGGCCTCCATGATCTGTCGGTACTTCTCAGCGTTGCTCACGTCGGCCCGGCCCATCAACTCGCGCAGGTCCGCAATTCGCTTGGCACGTTCATCTGCGAGAAACGGAATGTCGAGCTCCACGGTCGCGGCAATGGCTTCGATCATGCGAAGCATCAGAGGGGTGACGCTGCGGCCGACCACCTCGACACGATCCACCTGTTCCCGCAGCGACGCGATCTCCTTGTCCTGGTCGCTGATCAATCTCTTCATCTGACCGTTGTAGATGCGAATTGAATCGATCTGCGCCAACGCATTGTGATATTGCGTGAACAAACTCTCGGTCTCGGCGCTCACCGTATCGATTCGCTTTTGCGATTCGGCGCCGTCGACGTTGCCCTGACGGCGGACCGACTTGGCTTCGTTGAGCGGTTCCGACAGAGCTGCCACGGGGACAACCACCAGAGAGAGAAGAAGCGCCGCGCATATAGCCACATAGCGATTCGGGGGAGCCATCCAGTTCATGCTCGTTCCTTTTGAAAATTTTTCAGCAACCGTGGGTCATTCTAGACGGCGGGAGCATTTGCCGTCAAAAAAAATTCGGATAGACCACTCTAGCACCATGCAACCGGGCGAGGGAGAATAGTAGAAGGACGACGCGGAGTGCGTGCGATCAAGAGTTCATCGCGCGGGAACTCAACCATACTGCTCGGTACGGAAGATCGAAGGTCCCGGAGGCCGCCGGTACAAAAGATTGGCAGCGTGATGAATTGCAGTCAACTTTAGCGAGTGGCTACCGATAGCTCTACCTAGCTTTCGCCAGGAGAAGAGCAACCGATGTTCCAGCTGCCGCGCCCCCACCCGACCACTGCAATGCGTTCCCGAAATTTGCGCCCACTGCGCGGGCTGCTCTGTTCGCTTTGTCTCGTCGTCGCAATCCCCAGCACGGCAGACGAACTGCCGAAGACCGTTCCGCACTCTGTCGACGTTGCAGCGGGTGCTGTCAATTCTGCCCCCAGTTCAATTGAAACACTCGGTCATCAGCTGGACACGTCATTGCTGCAAGCGACCCTGAAGAAACTCGCGGAAAACACCAGACGCGATGTAGACCTGATCCTCCAAGATCGGACTTTACGAATGATGGACCAGTTGCGGCGCATCAACGACCGGAAGTTGTTTGCGGCCCACCAGGTCGCCATCCGCACGGATGTGCCTCGCGACAGGGCGTTGGCCCTGGCTCCCTGAGACAGTCGGAGTCGCTCTGGGTCTTGCCATGAGCCGCTTGGGGAGGCCTGCGCAGACCCGAGTGCAACTCTTGCTTCTATATATACAAATATCGATCGGGCTGGGTTGAGAATCTCCGGCGCGGGCAACCCGATTTGCGGGTTGATACACTTTCGGGCCGAACCCCAGTGCTGCAAGGAGTCAACATGGACAGCATGCAACCCATCGCGAACTCGAATCCCGCCGATGAAAGCCTGAACCTCATGGAGCTCATCCCCGAGCACTTCGCCCGGTTTTTCGAGTTCTTCCGCCCAGGACATCTGGAGGGAGTCGTTCCCTGTCGCATCAAGGAGCTCGCACGCCTCAAGATTGCCGCCCTCAATGGATGCGACACCTGACTGTTCGCTCGGTACGCGTCGGCGACGCGTCAGGGACTCGACGAAGAGACCATTGCACAGATTCACTTGCCCGAAGCAGAGCGCAAACTCGATCCCCGGGAGGCCCTGGCTGTGCGCTTCGCAGAGAAGCTCGCAACAGACTTTCGGACCGTGGATTCGGCCTTCAAAGCGGAACTTCGCAAGTGCTTTGCAGATGCTGAGATCGCGGAACTGGGCATGATGATCGGCCAATACCTCGCTCTCGGTCGCCTGCTGGTGATCGCTGGCGGGGACAAGCTCGCATGCGAGATCTACGTTCCGGAATACTGAAAACCAGCGCGCCAGGTCGCAGTGAGATTTGGGTGCCTGTTCGCATAGCCCGCCCGCTGGGCAGGAGTTTCCGAATCCGATCGACGTCACCCCGCGGGGATACACTTCAATCCTCTCCGACGCGTAAATTTGTGCTTCTCGGTCTAGACGTGGATTCGGCGCTGGCTATCATTGCCCGATCAAAATTTGGTCAGACCAATATGGACCGACCAATCGAGCGCCCTGGCATGACCAGACCAGGCTGAAGCCAAGGCCGAGACAGGCACTCCAGCGCGCCCGCCGGAGCAATTTACAGATGCAATCGATTTCTCGAAGCGCGGCAATCGCTGCGGAGTTGCGCGACGAAATTCTGCGCGGCCAGTATCGCTGCGGAGAACGCCTGCCCTCCGAGCGAGATCTGGCCGAACGCTTTGGAGTGCACCGAGGAGCGGTGCGCGAGGCGTTGAAACGCCTGGAGCAACTCGGGGTCGCCAAAATTCATCCCGGCGGAGCACGGGTTGCGCCGATCGAGGAGGCCAGCCTCGACGTCGTCGAACACCTGATCAATCTCGAAGATCCCCCCGATCCCAAAATTGTCGACCAGGTGTTTGAGGTGATGAGCGGGCTGTTCAGCACGGCCGCTCGATTGTGCGCCGAACGCGCCACCGAACAGCAGCGAGTCGATATCCACAAGCTTCTCGCCAGAGCCAAGCAGAAGCTTTCCAACCCCGATCACATCGAACTCATGCATCAACTCGTCGATCTCTTCGTAGAGGCCAGCGACAATCTCGTGTTGACGTTGGTGCGGAGAGGCGTCAAGACCGGCTTCATTGAAGAGCTCGACAGGCGCCACCCGCACCTCCTACCTCCGATTTCTCCGAATCAAGCCTTGTTCGACAAGCTCGCAGAGGCGATCGATGCGAAAGACGGAGCAGCCGCGTCAGACGCGGTAATTGAACTAACCCTCGAACTTCGAATCCACGCCATTGCGGCCATGACGAATGAACGAGAGCGCCTGTCCCTGGAAAGGATGTCGTCGTGAAGAAGAAACTGCTGGTACCTGCGCTCGTCCTGATTTTGTCCAGCCTGGGAGCCTTTCTCCTGGTCGCCACTGCGCCTTCGGTCGAGAACATCGTCCCCGAGCACGCGGTGACCGCGGTAAGGGTCCGCGATCCACAACCCCAGAGCGTGCAGATGCTCGTGCGCACCCAGGGAACCGTCGCTCCGCGCACCGAGAGCACGTTGGTGCCGGAGGTTTCGGGGCGAGTCGTGTGGGTATCACCGGTACTGGTGTCGGGTGGATTCTTCAAAGAAGGTGAAGCGCTGCTTCGCATTCAACAGCGTGGCTACAACATGACTGTGGCGCGAGCGAGGGTGGCCGTGGCGCGTGCCGCGAGCGAAGTCGAGTTTGCAGCGGACGAACTCGAGCGCCAGCAGAGCCTGTCGGCCCGAAGCGTCGCCAGTGCGGTGCAGCTCAGTGAGGCGCGGCGCAATGATCAGGTGGCACGAGCCAACCTTACCGACGCCAAGCTCGCACTCGAGCAAGCCGAGTGGGATCTCGAACGAACCGAAATTCGAGCGCCGTATGACGGGCGGGTGCGCGAAGAGCGAGTCGATGTCGGGCAAGTCGTGAGCCCGGGCGCATCGGTGGCAACTCTATACGCAACCGACTACGCGGAGATTCGCTTGCCGATCGCGGATTACCAGCTCGCGTACCTCGATCTTCCGCGCCATCCCATGGCCGCAGACGTCGAGTTCCCCACCGTGCATCTGCGCGCGCGGTTCGCAGGCAAGGAACACACCTGGCGCGGGACCGTGGTCCGCACCGAGGGCGAAATTGATCCGAAGAGCCGCATGGTGCACGTAATCGCGCGGGTCGCAGATCCCTATGCGGTCGAACCGGGAAACGAAGACAAGCCGCCCCTCACGGTTGGTTTGTTCGTGCAAGCCGAGATCGAGGGCCCTGTTGTGGAAAACATCATCATCGTTCCTCGCTACGCGATGCGCGATCAGGACCACATCCTCGTGATTGACCGCGAAGATCGACTGCGCGAGCGCAAAGTCGAGATCCTGCGAATTGACGGCGATGACGTGCTGATCGTGGGAGCGCTGGAACCAGGTGAGCGCCTCTGTGTCTCGCCGCTTCAGGTCGTAGTGGACGGCATGCGGGTGATACCGATAGCCGACGATGAAGCACCGGACCGGGAGACACGCTCGTGAGTCGCATGATCGCGTGGTTCGTCCACAATCCGGTCGCGGCCAATCTACTGATGTTCCTGATGGTCACCGGAGGGCTCCTCACCCTGCCGACCATTCGTCAGGAAGAGTTCCCAGCAATCGATACCGACGCCGCCCAGATCACCGTCGAATATCTGGGCGCATCGCCGGCCGAAATCGAAGAGTCCATTTGTCTCCGCATCGAAGAGGAGATCGACGGCACGCCAGGCATCTTGCGTATCAATACCCGGGCCGTCGAGGACGCGTGTGTGGTTACGCTGGAGTTGGTGGTGGGTGCAGATATCGATGCCACCGTCAGCGAAATCAAAAGCAAGGTCAACGCCATCGATACGTTTCCAGCGAATGCCAAAAAACCGGTGATCTCAAAGCTCGTCATGAAGCGAAAAGTGCTTCAGGTGGCGATCTCCGGCAATGTGGACGAACGCGACCTGAAGCTGTTGGGCCAACGCGCGCGGGACGAAATTGCCGACCTCCCGAACGTGTCCCAGGCCGAACTCAAGTACGACCGAAGCTACGAAATTTCGATCGAGATTTCGGAAGACACCCTGCGGCGACACGGCCTCACGATCGATCAGGTTGCCCACGCGGTACGGGGATCATCGCTCGATCTGCCGGGTGGGTCGGTCAAGACCCGAGGTGGCGAGATTCTGCTGCGCACCATCGGACAGGCGTACGCAGGGGCTGAGTTCGAAGAAATCATCGTCTTGACCCGCAACGACGGCACCCTGGTTCGCCTCGGCGAGATTGCCACGATCGTTGACGGCTTCGAAGACTCCGATTTGCGGGCCCAGTTCAACGGTCGACCGGCTCTCATTGTAGAGGTGAGTTTGATCGGAGATGAGGACATTCTCAGAGCGGCCGGGGACGTCGAAGGTTGGGTGGACTCGTTCTTGGCGTCGGTACCCGAAGGCGTCGAAGTGCTGATCTTCAACAACGAAGCAGCTGACCTAGTAATCCGTCTCGAGGCGCTCACCCGCAATGCCCGCAGCGGCATTCTCCTGGTACTCCTGGTTCTCACGCTGTTCCTGCGCTTTCGGCTCGCCATGTGGGTGGCGGCCGGTGTCCCCATCTCGTTGCTCGGCGCGGTAATGCTGTTCCCCGCGAATGACATCTCGATTTCGACCCTCACAGTGATGGCGTTCATCCTGGTGCTGGGCATTCTCGTCGACGACGCGATCGTGATCGGCGAAAGCGTCCACTCCCACGAACAAATGGGCAAGTCCCAGGAAGATGCGGCGATCGACGGAACCCTGGAAGTCTTCGTTCCCGTGACCTTCGGCGTCATGACGACGGTGGCGGCGTTCCTGCCCCTGATTCTCGTGCCGGGAAGCATGGGCCAGTTCTTCGGAGTGATCGGGTACGCGGCAATCATCTGCCTGGTTTTTTCATTGATCGAATCGCAGCTGATCCTGCCCTCCCATCTCGCCCACCGACGCACATCGTCGAAACACGGCCAGCCCAACCCGTTGGTAGCGCGCTGGCAAAAGTTTCAGCAGGGCATGGCAAATGGTTTGGAGCGGTTCGCTCGCAATGGCTATGGGAACTTGCTCGACCGGGCTATCGACTGGCGCTACGCGAGTTGCGCGGGCGCCGTAGGTATTCTGATCCTGACCGTTGCGCTCTTCTCGAGCGGGCGTATGCGGTATCAGTTCTTTCCACCGATGGATGGCGACATGATCTACGCCACCTTGACGATGCCCCAGGGCATTCCCCTCGAGCGCACTGAAGCCGCCGTCGCCCAGCTCCAGGACGCGGCTGCCCGCTTGAAGCTCGAACTCGACGAGTCGACTCCAGGCTCCTCAGTGATTACCCACGTTTTGGTTTCAATCGGCGACCGGTTGGCACGTGAGGGGCCACAACCGCCCGATGCCAATGCGGGAAGCAGCCACATCGCCGAGGTGGGCTTGGAACTGATCTCGGCGATGGAGCGAGAAATCGAGTCGGTGGACGTGGCCAAGCGCTGGCGGGAGCTCAGTGGTCCGGTGCCAGACGCAGTCGAGTTGTCGTTCAACGTGATGTCATTTTCGGTGGGAATACCGATCCACATCGAACTCCGGGGTGGCGAGATTGAAACGTTGGCGCGGGCGGCCGCGAAGCTCCGGGCCGAACTCGCCACCTATGTCGGCATATCGGACATCGCCGACTCGTTTCGCGCGGGCAAGCAGGAAGTCCAGCTCGCCCTGCGCGACGAAGCTCGGTTGCTTGGCATCACCCAGCAGGATCTCGCACGCCAGGTTCGCCAATCGTTTCATGGAGAAGAAGTTCAGCGCATTCAACGAGGCCGAGACGAAGTCCGCGTCATGGTGCGGTATCCGAAAGCAGAGCGCCTTTCCCTCAGTTCACTCGACGACATGCGCATCCGAACATCAGAAGGCGTTGAAGTACCGTTCGCCGCCGTAGCGGACGTCAAATTGACCCGGGGATTTGCGACAATCCAGCGCACGGATCGACAGCGCGTCGTCACCGTGACCGCCGATGTCGACCGAGCCATCGCAACGCCCGAGATGATTTTGGCAAGCGTCCAAGAGAAGCTTCCCGAGCTGCTCGCCGAGTTTCCAGGCGTGACCTACCGGTTGGGCGGTGAACAAGAGCATCACCACGAGGCAATGCTCGGCCTGATGCGGGGCGCTCTGCTCGCGCTGTTGATCATCTACGGTTTGCTTGCAGTCCCGCTCAAGTCCTATGTCCAGCCCTTCATCATCATGAGTGTAATTCCCTTTGGAGCGGTCGGCGCCATCTTGGGACACTTCCTGATGGGTTGGGACATCGTGTTCTTTTCGATTCTCGGGATCGTGGCTCTGTCCGGAGTCGTCGTGAATGCGTCCCTGGTCCTGGTGCATACGATCAACCGACGACGCGACCAAGGAATGGGCTTCCTCGAATCCGTTACCACGGCGAGCATTCAGCGCTTCCGGCCCATCGCGCTGACCTCTGTCACCACCTATCTGGGTCTTCTGCCCTTGATGTTCGAAGAGGCGGCTCCCGCGCGGCCATTGATCCCCATGGCGATCTCGTTGGGATATGGCGTGCTCTACGCGTCGATCATGACGTTGTTCCTGGTGCCGTGTGGCTATGTCATTCTGGATGACTGGCTGCAGTTCTTCCGCAGACGCGAGCGTGAAACCGTCGATCGCTCAGACCCTGGCGGCGATGCCGAATTGGTTCCCATTTCCGACGATCTCGATATCATCGCGAGTTGAACCGGCGCGGCCGTAGAGCACGCTAGGCTTCGCGCAGCACCATGCGCGTACCGCAAGCCGTAAACTCGTTGGCATGGGTTTCGAGTCCGTGGCGCCTGGCTCGACCGATGACTTCGTCCACATCGTGGACGATCAGATCTACCGCACACACACCATCTCCTCGGCCATCGCGTGCTCGAGTGAAACGCAGGCACCCCGCTTCGAGTGGGATCTCGATACCGCCGTCAATCGCATCAATGATCGGATGTCCGGTGATGCGAGACCAGCGCTCGGCCGTCTCGCGCATAGCGCTCGTTTGTATTTGGACGCCGTCGATCCAGCAAGTCGTATGGGTCAACCGATGCGATTCCCAATCCGGACCGGCCCAATGCCATGAGCTCGGGGGCTTCGCAACATCGAGGGACAGGATCGCCCCACCGACGTCCTTGGGGTGCAGGTGAATCGTCGCAATGTCTTCGAGTGCGTGCTCGAAGGTAATGCGCACTCCGATCTCAGCGAGTTGCTTGCGATGAACATCCAGATCTTCGGTCTGAAGGATCACCATGTAGCCACCGTCGCCGAGACGCCGGTCGAGCAATCGCCCCGCGGCCGTATCCTCCTCCACGGGTGACACCACTTCGAGGAACGTATCGCCAACGGGAATGACCACATTGGAAAGCCCAAAGACCGAGACCCCCGGATCTCGGAAGGCGACCTCCAGACCCAGAACTGAGCAGAGCGTGTGTACCGTGGGTTCGAGATCTTTTGCGACGAGTGCGATCTGTCGAATTCTCATTGCTACACCTCCAATTCGGATAGCGAACCAAGGGTTGACTGGTTCCCACGGAGCCATTGTGGACATCATCGTACATCAAACAGTGTATTAGCCGTCGCGAGTTCTTCGCTCGAACAGTGTGTCAACGAAATCGCGTATGAGAACCCTCCTGGGTGTGCGATAAACATCTTGATTGAGCGAATTTCTTGAAGATAATTCTTCGTGCGACTACCACAATGTCCGCAGAACGCTATCAGTAGGCGGCGATCTGATGCAGCCGATTTCTATTGAGAATTGCGTCGGTGAAATTTGCCACCCGAGTCGCCCCTGCCGGACAAGGGCTTTGGGGTCGAAGCTCCGAAATAACTGCTGGGACGTCGAAAGTCGCCAAGAGTTGGAGTTCATCATGTCAGTCACGAACTCAGCCACCAAGTACGAGATTGCCGGTCGAGACCTCGCGAATATGGACGCCGCTTCGGAGTTATACCTGGTCGGGGATATGCTTTCCCTACCCACTCTCGATCTCTCTGCGGCTACGCTCAACCGCGCGCTCCGCGACGTCGCTCTCGAAGAACTCACGCTCGTTCGTGCGCGATACGACGTACACAGAGACCCCGTTCGTTGCGCCGTTGGCATTTCGGTTGTCCTGCGTTCGCTGGCAAAGGACCTGTTCGGAGAGAAACGGATCGAACAGCTGCGCCGGGGGAGTTGGCTGCGTTTTCTGCTGCGAACCTCCGACCAGCCGCCGCTTCGACCCGACGTCCTCGAGACCATGAGCGCGGCGCTTTACGAAGAGCCGCCGGGGATGAAGCTGCCGGAAGATTGCACTTTCTGGTTCCAGGCCGCGGAAGACTGGATCGATCACCAGCGCGATCAACGGCCACTGATGACCTGTGCGGAACCCGTCGAATCCGACATCTAGGAGTCTGCGCGGCAGAAGGCTCCTAGCTCGGTTTTTCTGTGGGCACTGCTCGAACTAACGGACCGTCACTCGCCGTGGGGTCTCCAGCCGGATGCCACGATCCCATCGAGTTGCTCTTGCAGCGCGAATTGGGCGCGTCGAGCTTCTTCACCCATTTCCGGCCCGATCAAGTTGTTCCGTTCGAGGGGGTCGTTTGCGAGATCGTACAGCTCATCGTTCCACTCGCGGGGATTCTCTTTTTGGAAGCGAATGAGCTTGAAGCCTCGAACATCCCGAATGGCGTTTGCGACGGGAAACTGGTCCTCTGGTTCCTCTGTCCTGAAGAAGAGCTCTGTATATACGAAGCGCCTCGCAAACGTTGAAACGTCGGGATCTGACGATTGGAGAACCGGCAGCAGACTGTGCGAGTCCAACACGACCTCGGATTCAACATCCAAAATCGCGCTCTCTTGCGATCTCGATATTTCGGGCATGGATGATGGATATCTACTCGGCACGCTGGCGTCGACATCGAGCCCCGCCAATTCGAGAACGGTTGCAAACAGGTCGGTCGTGTTGACCAACACCTGGCTTTCCCTTCCGCCTGTCGGAGCCGTATTCTCGACCCGCGCACCCGCGATCACGAGAGGAACATTGATTCCGCCTTCATAAGGCGTGCCCTTGGCACGACTTGCAAGGAAACTGTCGGACGCAGCTTCCTTGATCGTCCCATTGTCTCCGACAAAAATCACCGTCGTTCGACCCAGGGATTCTGCAGACATCTCCCGGTTCAGCAGCCGACCAATTTCGCTGTCCATCGCTTCAATCATCGCGTGGTAACACGGAATGAGGTTCTCGGGATGTTCATACAGAGGAAAATTACTACAGGTGAGCTTTGCGTCCGATAAATCACCCCGGTGAAGTTCGGCCGGAGGCTTGTGGAAGGGACTGTGAGCGGCATTGAACGCGAGCCATACGAACCACGGATCGTCGGGACGCTGCGTTTCGAAGTCGCGAATCCACTGCCCTGCGTGACTGACGATCTCGCTCGTATTGTATTTCGAGTTGATCATCGGCCCCTCGATTCTCGTGGAATCGTTGGCGACTGAAACGATTTTTATTTCGCTCCAGTGCGAATAGCTGTATCGAATGTTCTCGAACACTCCTCGGAAATACGAAAAGCCCGCCCGAATCGGAGCCGCCAAATACCTGCGGTCATTACTGCTGGTTGCACCAGCGTTCAAATGCCATTTGCCGAAGGCCGCAGTTCCGTAGTGGGCGTTGGGATGACGTACCAGAACTTCGGGGAGCGTGTGCTCCCGATCTTTCAGGTCCGCACCCGTTCGGGCCACGAAGCCCACTCCAGTGCGAAAGCTATAGCGGCCGGTCAAGATGGTGGCGCGAGTCGAAGAACAAACGGGATTCGACCAGACGTTTCGAAACATGACGCCTCGCGCCGCGAGAGCATCGATCGTGGGGGTTCGAGGGGGTTGAGTGCCTTCGCCGTAGACCCCAACTTGATCGACGCCCAGATCGTCTGCGATGATCATCAAGATGTTGGGTGGGCGCGGCGAACCCTCCGCAGATCTCGAATTGGATGGCGACGCTGCATTTCCGAGTTCGGGTCCATCATCGCCGAACCCTGTCGCCGTCCCCCAGAAGGATACGGTTGTGATGGCAAAGGCGATTGCGGCCGCAACCGATAGCCACAATTTGATTCCGCTCGACCGCATTCCCGGGACTCGTGTTGGGTTCAACGCACCATGTTTTCTCGGGGCCTAGTCTACCATGCCTTCGCCTGCCTCTTCTCGAAAGCCGAAACGCAGTCTATTCTTGTCGTCCGACGACTTGCTACACGGGAGCTGCGGGACGATGCACGGTAAATGGACAGGTTTCGCGGCAAACGGAATCGCGGGATTGCTCGCGCTGGGTTTGGGCGTGGCGCTCTCCCGTGGAGCGTGGCTGTGGGCGTTCGCGGCCGGCGCAGCCTGGGCCGCGATTTCAATTACCGGTTCATCTCTTGGTTCATCTTTTGGTTTCGTTTCGGGTCTGCGACGGCCAGTTGAAACGAGCCCCGAAAAGCGTTCGCCCGAGTCGTCAGATCTTCCAATATTCGAATCTGATATGCGGGCCCTCCTCGACTCGGTGCCCACGCTGATCTGCGTGGTCGACGCGGAAGCTCGCTTCGAATACGCAAACCGTGCCCAGCAAGATCAACACGGGCGTCCTGCGCATAGCTTCGTCGGAGCCAGCATTCTCGACACGATTGGAGAGTCAGCCTTCGCAATCGTTGAACCCTACATTCGCCGGGCACTGCGAGGCGAACGAGTCCGTTTCGAAGTCGAGTTTCCGAACCCGGAAGCTGGCGGCCACCCTCTCTACTTTGATTCGGTTTATGTACCTCGCTTTGATTCCGATGGATCCGTATCTGGCTTCTACTCCTTTTCTGTGGACATTACCGAGCAGAAGACGGTCGAAGCAGAGCGGCGAGCGCTCGAACAGCGCATGATGCAATCCGAAAAGCTCGAAAGCCTCGGAATGTTGGCGCGCGGCGTCGCACACGATTTCAATAATTTGTTGGTCAGCATCATGGCCAACGTCGACATCGTCAGGTTTGATTTGAATAACGGTGGGGCGGTCGATGAAGAGCTCCGTCAAATTGAGATCGCCGCACAGAATGCGGCAGTACTCTGCCGTCAGATGCTCGACTACTCGGGCCAGGCCGACACCGAGCTCGAGTTGGTTGACCTTTCGAGTCTCGCAAAGGAGTTGTCGGACGTACTCGACAATACACTCCCAGCTTCGGTCAGTCTGCGCTTCGATCCTGAAGCATCGATGGCCCCAGTTCAGGGTAATCCCGGCCAATTGCGCCAGGTCATCATGAGTTTGATCACAAACGCCTGGGAGGCCATGCCGGAGGGCGAGGGCTCGATCACGATCAGTTCCGGAGTGGTCTATGCAGATACCGAGACCCTCGCTGGGAGTTACATCGACGACGAGCTCCTGCCCGGGCAATACGCATTCTTACAAGTCAGCGACACCGGCAGCGGAATGAACGAAGAAGTCATTTCCAACCTATTCGATCCGTTTTACAGCACCAAGTTCACCGGTCGAGGTTTGGGACTTGCAGCGGTCCTTGGCATCGTACGCGGTCATCGTGGAGCCATCGAGGTCGAGAGCAAGCTCGAAGTCGGGACGCAGATCCGGATCCTGATCCCGGTCCTCGAGGCGCAAGCAAGACCCAAGCCTCCAGATGAATTCGATGCGATCGACGAATGGCGAGGCAGTGGTACCGTACTCGTGGTAGACGACGATCCGGGCCTGCGCAGAGCAACACATCGAATCCTGACTGGATGCGGCCTGCAGCCACTGACGGCGGAAGGCGGCAACGAAGCCCTCGAGATCATCAAGCAACTTCCGCCCGGCAGCCTGAATCTGATCGTGTTGGACCTGACAATGCCAGGCATGGATGGAGCGGAAACTCTCGCGAAGATCCGAAGAATCGACGCAGAAGTTCCGGTCCTATTGTGTAGCGGACACACCGAAGCCGAAGTAAAGAAGCGCTGCAAAGGGCTCCATTACTCTGGCATGCTCGCCAAGCCCTTCGGTTTCAAGTCCTTCGCGAGCGCCATTCGGGCGTTGCTGGAACCCTGAATCTGGGCGCTTTGTTCGGTTGTTCAACACTGCCCGCGCGAAACCGCCAGCGGGTGGCAGAGGAGGGAGCGCGTGATTCTCTCAGCCGTGGCAGTCACGTCAATGGCTTGGCTGCTACTCTACCCGGGCCCAGCGTTTTCCGATGCGCCGTTGAAAACTCCCGCACGCGAATCGAATCCTGGAATCGCAAGTGAACGCTCAGAGAACCGCCATCGCGAGGCCCGACGCCGCATGGTCAAGGATCAGCTCATCGCGCGAGGCATTGTCGACCAAAACGTGTTGGCCGCCATGGGCCAGGTTCCGCGCCACGAGTTTGTGAGCGAGCAACTGCGCGAGATTGCATACTCGGACAGGCCTCTCCCGATCGAAGAAGGCCAGACCATCAGCCAGCCATACATCGTCGCCATCATGACTGAACTCGGCCGACTCGACAAAAACTCGCGGGTGCTCGAGATCGGTACGGGCTCGGGTTATCAGGCCGCCATCCTCCAGTTCGTCGCGGGTGAGGTCTACAGCATCGAGATCATCGAGGCGCTGGCCCAACTCGCCCTCAAGAGGCTGCCGCGACTCGGGTTCGGCGAAGTTCACCTGCGCCAAGGCGACGGCTACCAGGGTTGGCCAAAAGCCGCGCCATTCGATGCGATCCTGGTGACGGCAGCGCCCCCCTCGGTACCCGAGCCTTTGCTCGAACAACTCGCTGTGGGGGGAAGACTGATCGTTCCGGTCGGTACCTGGGATCAGGAACTCGTCGTCTACACCAAGACACCCAGCGGAATCGAGCGCGAGTCGATTTTTCCCGTGCGCTTCGTCCCGATGACCGGAAAGGCCCAGAAACCCCACTAGCGGGCCGCACGAAGATCTGACGAAATTCGCCGCGACCCAAGAAAATTGCTCGCTGGGCGAGGTGGGACGCCGCGCGGCGTTGTAGCGTTTGAGAATATGCCGACTCCTCAGATCGTCAAAGCCGAAATCGAGATCGACGCGTCGCCCGAGGTCGTGTTCGATATTCTCACGGACCTGGCGAAGTATTCCGAGTGGAATCCCTTCACGCCGCATATCGAATCGACCCTCGAGGTGGGAACCCCGGTGCGAATGCAGGTCCGTCTCGGCACCGGCTCCCGGCTGAAGCGTCAGGTGGAATACGTAACCGCCAACCAACGCCCTGTTCGACTTTGCTGGGGCGCGAATATCCCGTGGCGTTTCTTGATCCGCGCGGATCGTTGCCAAACCCTCGAACCCCTTGCGGGTGGGCGCACGCGTTACATTTGCACCGACGCGATCAGTGGCTTGTTGACACCTCTAGTGATTCGTTTTTTTGGCCCCGCGATGCAGCGAGGTTTCGAAGACTGTGCCCTCGCACTGAAGAAACGCGCCGAAGGTTGAACCTCGCGAGCGTCCGCCCCGCACCCGGAGAAGTACATGACCGACCCGAAGAGCAATACCCCACACGATCGTCTGATGAGTGGCGAAACCTGGGACGACTTTTGCGACACCCTCAAGAGCGCGGGAAAGACGATCCTCGCCGAGGGCCAGCCCGAGGCCGCCCTCGACCGCGCCGAGGGCTTTCGCTATTTGAGTCGGCTTACCCGTGCCGCGCTCGAGACCTTCCTCGAATATTCTGACCCACTGGCACCGGTACTCAATCGACCGATCCACGAAACGGCAAAGATCGGGGCGGACAACCCTGACAACTACTACCAGCACGCAACCCTATCCGGAGCGCACGACTACCTGATCAAGGGCAAGCGAAACACGATCCAGTATCTCGACTTCGCCACCCAGAGCGACGGAATTGCGAGCAGCGGTGATTCCCAACAGGGCGGACACCTCGACAGCTCCGGTCTCGTCATGGACGACGAGGGGTGCTTCACCATTCAGATCAGCTGCGACGAAAAGCCGGGCAACTGGCTGCGCATGACTCCGGACACCACTGCGCTACTGGTGCGGCAGACCTTCGCCGATCGAGACACGGAAATCCCCGCCGACCTGACCATCGAGCGCATCGGCGGAGACGGAAAGCCCACCCAGCTCACCCCCGAAGCTCTCGACGCCGGACTCGCTCGGGCATCGGGGCTCGTAGTTTCGTGCGCTGCCTTGTTTTCGAGTTGGGCTCGCGGCTTTCAAGATCACACCAACGAACTGCCCAAGTTCGACGATTCGGTTTCCATGGGAGCCGGGGGCGACCCCAACATCTGCTACTACCACTCCTATTGGAACCTCGGCCCGGAGGAAGCATTGGTGATCGAAGCCACGCCACCCGAGTGCGATGCGTGGAACTTCCAACTCAACAATCACTGGATGGAATCTCTCGACTACCGTTTTCACAAGATCCATGTCAACAAACACACGGCGGTATACGAAGAAGACGGGTCTGTACGCATCGTTGTCGCCCATCGCGATCCGGGAGTTCCGAATTGGATCGAGACCGCGGGACACGCCCAGGGCACGATGTGCTTTCGCTGGATTCGGGCTGCTGAACATCCCCAGCCGAAGTGCCGGGTCGTCAAGCTGTCGGAGTTGTCGTGAGCTTCGAAACCAAACCCTTTCCGCTGCCAGCGCGGGCCCTTCTCGCCGGCTGGCGAGGATTGTCGCGCATCGGGATCGGACGGGTCTCCCTCAACCAGGAGAATCTCATCCGCGCGGCTCGTAAGTCTGCAGGACTGCACGACTTCGTCGACGAATCGTTTCGCGAACCCATGCGGCTCATGTTGCACTCGCTCGAACACGAGGGAGCGCTCCATCCACTGGGCCGGGCCACGATGCGCGAAAGCCTGATTCGCGCATTGGTAAACCGCTTGCGGCTCGAAGACCTGAGTGCCCGTCATCCGGAAATCGGCGCAACACCAGTGGAGAATCCTGTCTTCGTTGTGGGTCTCCAACGCACGGGCACGACGATGCTGCAGCGTCTACTGACCTGTGAACCGCGCCTGCGTGCAATGCCAGCCTGGGAAGGACTCAACCCCGCCCCCTTTCCAGACTCCGCCAATCCGGGCGGACCGGATCCTCGCATCCGACTGGCAAAGATTGCAGAGCGGGCGCTTCGCTATCTCTCCCCGGAACTCTTTGCCATTCATCCCATCGAGGCCGAAGAACCCGAAGAAGACATTCACCTGCTCGACCTGAGCTTTGTGAGTCCAGCGGTCGACGCCATCGCTCGGGTGCCGAGTTACCAGGCTTGGTTTTGTCAAGTGGATCAGCTCCCCGCCTACCGATACATGCGCCGACTCATCCAATTCTTGTTGTGGCAACGTCCAGGTCGCTGGCTGGGCAAGACCCCCCACCACCTCGAGTACCTCGACGAGCTGTTGACCGTGTTCCCAGACGCAAAGGTCATCATCACCCACCGAGACCCAACGCGGACTGTGGCAAGCTTTTGCAGCATGATGGGTCATTCGCGGGCCATGTTCGCCGACCGGGTCGATCCCGTGGAAATTGGCGAGCAATTCAGCGCCAAGGCCATTCGCGCCGTTGAGCGATCGATGCAAGCTCGGCGACGCATCGACCCGGGCGCATTTCTCGACGTTCTCTATCAGGATCTGGTCAGCGACCCGCTCAAGCAGGTGCGGCGCGTCTACGACTTCATCGGCATGGAACTCGAACCGACGACCGAAGGCGCAATGAAACAATGGCTGCGCGTCAACACCCAGACAAAACACGGCGTGCACGGCTATGAGCTGGCGGACTTTGGGCTCGATCGCGAAGCCCTCGACTCTCACTTCAGGGCGTATCGCGACCTTTACGGGGTACCGATCGAGTCATGAACTCACTCGAAGGCAAAGTCTGTCTCGTCACAGGAGCCACGGACGGCCACGGCCGCGCGATGGCCAGGCAACTCGCAAAGCTCGGCGCGGACGTCGTCGTCCACGGTCGCAACCCCGAAAAGTGCGCCGCCGTGCAACAAGAGATTGCCGCGCACAGTGGCGGCAAGCTTCCCCAGGTCTTACTCTGTGATCTCGCCTCTCGAGAATCGATCGATGCAGCGGCCGCGCAGTACCTCGCAAGCGGGCGCCCTCTCGACATTCTGGTCAACAACGCTGGCATGGTGAGTCTCGAGCGTCAGGAGAGCGTAGACGGCCATGAACTCGTGCTGGCGGTGAACTTCTTCGCAATGTTCCAATTGACCATGCGCCTTTGGCCGCGATTGGTCGAAAGCGCACCCGCCCGGGTGATCAATCTCTCCTCCGACACCTACAAGATCGGCAACCTCGACCTCGACAATCTGGCCCTCGAACCCTATTCGGTGGCCAACGCCTATTCGCGCTCGAAACTCGCGGTGGTTTACTTCACCCGAGAACTCGCGCTGCGCACCGCGGGACAGGGCGTCACCGTAAACGCCGTGGACCCGGGACCGGTCGCTTCGAACATCGGAGCCAACAACCCGGGCCTCCTCTATTCAATCGCCAAGCCCATGATCAAGTACCTGTTTCCGAGCGCCGACCGCGCTGCCCGCACTGCCATGATGCTCGCGACCGATCCCAGCCTGAAAGATGCGAGCGGTGGCTACTACCGCTCGATGAAGCTGCGAGAAAACCCCCTCGACTTCGATACCAACTTCTCTCTGCGCTTGTGGAAAATTGCGAGTGCGGCGACGGGGACGGATCTTTAGCAACCGGGATCACATGAGCGCGCGGAAGTGAGGAGCAGAGAACGGGATGACGGGCGATTGGGGGCGGCCAAGGAGCGAGCGAATCCGGCGTCTCGTGAGCGCTCGTGGTACGGCATGGCTACTGGCCGCCGCCATCGCCCTGGGCGCCGCGCTACGTTTTCGCCTGCTCTCGCTGCCCTTCGAACGAAACGAGGGCGAGTACGCCTACGCGGGGCAGCTCATGCTCCAGGGCATCTCACCCTACGAACTCGCATACACGATGAAACTTCCCAGCGTGCCGGCGGTCTACGCCAGCATGATGTTGCCATTTGGGCAGACTCACGTTGGAATACACTTCGGCCTGCTCCTGATCAATGCCCTGACGGGCTGGTTGATCTTCGCAGTGGGCCGGCGGCTGATCGGAAAATTTTCCGGGATTTCGGCGGCGGCTTTCTTCGCCGTAACTTCGACATTGCCCGCAGTCGAGGGGTTGTGGGCCAACGCCGAACACTTCGTCCTGCCCTTTGCGCTGGCGGGAATCACGGCGTACTTCCGCTGGCTGGACGACTCGCGATACCGAGATCTGCTGATCTCGGGCCTGCTACTCGGCTGTGGCATTTTGATGAAACAGCAGGGCGCCGCGTTCCTGTTGTTTGTGGGACTATGCCTCGGATGGAAGCTCTTCGTCACGCGGACGGGCCAGTGGCAAACCGCCATGCGTGCATTTTCCAGTCTCGCAGGAGGCGCTGCGCTTCCCATTGCACTGATGGCGTTGATCGCATTGGCCTTGGGTAGCTTTGACAAATTCTTGTATTGGACGACCGACTTCGCGTCCCCGTACACTGTCAGCAACAGCTTCGAGCGCGGCTGGTTCAATTTCTTGCACACGGGCGGAGCGGTCTGGCAGCAGGCAACCGCTGTGGGACTCTTGGCTGCAGTAGCTCCGCTGTGTCTCGACTGGTCTCCGGCTCGTCGTTTTGCTTCGATGCGCCTTCTTCTGTTCGCTCTATTGTCGTTCTTGGCAGTGTGCCCGGGGCTCTTCTTTCGGCCCCACGATTTTGTCTTGCTGTTGCCTGCTGCGACAATGCTCGCCGGGGCCAGTCTGGATCGTTGCTATCAAATCCTTTGCGATTTCACTCACAACAGTCTGCTTCGTGCCCTGCCCGGCGCCATCGCGCTGATCGTCGTGCTGGTCACGCTTGCGGTGAACCAGGGCGACCTGCTCCACGCCACCCCCGACCAGTTGTTGCGCAGGACTTATGGCATCAATTCCTTTTCCGAGGCGGTCTCGATTGGCAGTTACTTGCGAGAGCACACCCAATGGGACGAAACCATTGCGGTGATCGGCTCCGAACCGCAGATCTACTTCTATGCCCAGCGAAAATCTGCCACGGGTCATATTTTCACTTATCCCTTGATGGAAGACCGTCCTCAGGCCGCGACGATGCAGCTGGAAATGGCGCGCGAAATCGAAGCCGCCTCTCCAAAATATCTCGTTTACGTCCACGATCCCAGTTCGTGGATGATGAACAGGCGATCTTCCACTTTGATCTTCGACTGGCTCTCGGAGTACAGGAACCGCTATCAGATCGTGGGGTGGACTGAAGCGGGCGCCAAAGCGTCAGCTGTTCACTGGGGTAGACCCACGATCTGGCCGCCCAGGTCATCGAGTTGGATGGCCATCTACCGTCGCACCGAAGCGCCCGACCCTCTCACGCGCGGAAACCGTTAGCGAAAATCTCGCGTGTTCATTCTGAGATCGCGAATGCGCCGCTGAAGCGTCCTCACACTCACATCGAGGGCTTCGGACGTTGGCCCCAGGCGACCTTTGTGCGCGCACAGGGCCGCAGCCACTTGGCTCCATCCCAACCCCCGTCTGTTCTGGGAGGAAACCTGCGAATTGCCGCCGGAGCGAAGTTCGAAACGCTGGATCTCCACTTCGTCGGTCCACAACAAGGTGCGGGTGATCGCGTGACGCAACTCTCGAACATTGCCCGGCCAGGAGTGAACTCGAAGCTGGTCCAGCGCCGGTGTGGATGCGCGCCGCAATCCGAAATCCCCGGCTTCGGCAGCCAAAAAGTGATCCACGAGCATCGGTAGATCGACCAGATGCTCGCGCATGGGCGGGACAGCGATGCCCATGACATCGAGCCGGTAGAACAGATCCTCTCGAAAATTTCCTTGCTCGACTTCTTCGAGCAAGTCGCGGTTCGTGGCAATGACGACTCGAGCCTGGGAGTGGATTTCTCGCGTATCTCCTACACGTCGATAGCTCTTGTCTTCGAGCACCCGCAAAAGCTTTGCCTGGGCGTCGAGGGGCAACTCTCCGATTTCGTCCAGAAAGATCGTGCCGCGGCCCGCGGCCGCAAATAGCCCCCGTCGGTCGCGAACCGCTCCGGTGAAGGCGCCGCGAATCGACCCGAAGAGTTCACTTTCGAAAAGACTTCCCGTGATCGCCGCACAATTGACGGCGACAAACGGCGCGTCGGCGCCGGGTCCGGCGCGGTGTATTGCGCGGGCAACCAATTCTTTTCCGGTTCCGGTTTCGCCGGTGATCAGCACCGTTACATCACCGTTGGCGCAGCGATCAATCCGGCTTCGCACCTCGCGCATCTGCCTGCTGTTTCCAATCAGTGTGCATGAGGCAGAACCGCCGCTCCTCTGTTCACCCGGAGACTTAGCGAAAGTTCGATCGTCTACGTTGAGATTCACCAGATTGATCACCGTGTCTCGGAGCAGATCCAGGTACTCAGGACGTTTGACCACATACTCCGCGGCACCCGCCTGGAGAACCTGAATTGCAGATTCGGCTTGATCATCTGCAGAAACGAACACAACTGGCGGTGGGTTCCCTTTGCGAGAAATCGTTTTCTGAATATCGTGCCCGCTGCCGTCGGGCAGGCCCAGGTCGATCACCACACAGGCATACTCTCTGCGATGAAGTGCGCGGTATGCATCTCTACAGTTGGAAGCAATCTCGGGCCGAATGTCGATCGCGGACAGCGCTTGGGTGATCAAGGTTGCTGTAGTGGGATCATCCTCAACGATGAGCAAACTCGGTGACACGGCATCCGATGCAGTCACGCCCCCCCCCCGGAAATTTCGCGCGTGTTGCTTATAACATGCCTGGATGCGGGCTCGAGCGCCCTGCTCCACAGTTGGTCGGGTCTGGTCGCAATTGGCTCGGATTGGCTGTGGCTTGGTCGATTGAACGAACGCAGGATCGAGTACGTCGCCGGCTGGCGTTACTCGTCCAGTCCCAGCGTAGACATGCGACTGCGCAACTTCCCTCGACCGATGCCCAGCTCTCGGGCTGTGGCCGAGACGTTCCAACAATTTCGCTGGAGAGCTTCGGCCAGCTTGCCGCGCTCTTGTATTTCGTACTCGCTACGAGTTTCGGACACGAAACTTGTGGGTTGTCTCTCGTGTAGTTGGTGTAGATCGATGATCGAAGAAACTTCCTCGCTCAGCTCGCTGAGATACTCGGGTCTCTTGACGACGTATCCCCTGGCTCCCCGTTTCATCGCCCGCACCGCATGCTCCGCATGGTCGTCAGCGGTTACGAAGAGCACGGGCAAGGGGTTCGAGCGCTTGCTCAAGAAGTCTTGCACTTCGAACCCGGACCCATCGGGCAAGTTTTGATCGAGAACTGCGAGGTCAAATGCAGATTCAGTCTCGAGCAACCGGATCGCGCCTGCGATCGTACGCACGGGGACAACCTCTGCCCCAAGTCCCGTGAGCCGCTCAGTCATGAGCACCGAATGTGATTCGTTGTCTTCAACCAGCAGGAGTTTCAAAGGTGACATGGCCCGCCTCGATACGCTCGTGAATAAATCAGTTCTCGGCCATGTTGGCGTCTAGACCGGCTGGTCGGATACGTGGTTTGAGTTGAACTTGATCGTGTGTCCGGATGGTGCGGTAACCGTGAAGGAACTGTGGATTTCCCCCGACTCAATTTCCGACGTGACATAATTGAGCGCGCGAATTCGCTCGTAGCTGGCGTCCAGATCTTCGACCATCAGATCGAAGGGAGCCTCACCCGATGCGGGCTCGTCGCAGTTCGTGAGAACCAGATGAGTCCCACCGCGGAGCTCGAGAATTGCGAACTCATCGCCCTCCATCAGCAGCCGCATACCGAGTTGAACCATGAATTCGGACATCGTCTTGACGTCCTGGGTCGGGAGTTCAACGTGGCCAATCCACACGCCAGGTCGTCCGTCTTTTGGTCCGTCTTCTGGCATGACACCTCCAATGCGCAGTGTGGCGCTGGCGATCGGCGCGCCACCAGAACGTTACCAAACCCCGAATGCACGACCCTACTCACGACCCTACTGCGGGTCTCCGAGTGAACGCAAAAGTGCTTCGACATTTGCGCTGACCGGATCGGACTCGAAGAGCATGGGCTGCGCCCAGGTCCAGTCTGGGTCAAAGCCGTCCTGCCAGGGGAAGCGGTCGCCCTTGTCGGGCCAGAGTAGCTGGAGAGTGGAAAAAGACGGTCCGTCGTTGAACCAGAGGGCGGTTCCGAGAAACGGCCGGTACCAGACCGGCAGCACTGGACGAAAGGTGAGTTGCACGCCTTCGAGAAGTCCTGCGTACTCGCGCCCCGGTTCGTAGACCTGGCCCTCGCGAATTGCATCGCCAAGATCGTTGAGGAGCGGATGGGCAAGTTCCGAGTCGAGGCCGAAGACCACGATCTCGGGATGTTTCAGGCTCTGCTCAAGGCCGATCGTGAAGGCCCATCCCGGGGTTTCGTTTTCTGGCAAGATGTTCACAACGTGCCACCCGTGAGTATTCACGTCGTGGATCACCTTTCGATCGCTGTCGTCCCTGGCTTCCGGAATCGGTCGGCCCTCCGTTCTGATGCCGTTCATATTTGTGAGTCTATTGATGTCTATTGATTGGGCAGTTGCCGGATTGGCAACCCAATGCACGTGCGAGGTTAGCAAACCGCCCTCAGGTAGAGGCGGTTACTCGCTGGACGGTTCGTCGTCCTGCGCGCCCTCGATGCTCCAGCGACCCTCGAGATAGAGAACGCCCTTCGAACGGCTCAGGCTGTAGCCGCTATCGTAGACATCTGCATCGGTAACCTCGAGCACAGCTGCCCGATCGACATAATCGAGCCGCCCTTTCGTGCCGACGCTGGCCACGCTGATCGCAAGGGGATAGCGCCCTGGGACAAAGGGAATGCGGTCGATTTCGAGGGTCGCGATTTCCGACCAGGACCTCGGTTCCTTGATCCCGCTGCAGCTCATCGCCGTATTGAGGTCGCAGAGCCAGCGGTCATTACCGTCCTTCACGATCAAACTGACGCTCGCCCCCTTGGAAGCCGACATTCCTTCGAGGTGGACGCGCACGAACAGCTTCTCTCCCATTGCGAAGCTGCTGCGCGGGTTCATCTCAGCATCGAGCAACTCGAGCTTGCGGATGATCAGATCGGGCCCCGACCAAGCGTTTTTGCGAGCCGATAGATCGAAGCTGCCGGGAGTGAGTTCGCTCGATTCCGCGGCCGACCGATCGAGGTAATCCTGAATGACGCCCTGGGGTTCGCCAGAAAGTACACAGCGTCCATCCTCGATCAGGATCGCACGAGTGCAGAGATTCGAGATTGCGGACATGTTGTGGCTCACGAAGAGGATGGTCCGCCCTTCCCCGGCGATGGAATCCATCTTCCCCATGCACTTGCGTCGAAATTCGGCGTCTCCCACCGCCAATACTTCATCGATAAAGAGGATCTCGGGCTCGAGAAAAGCCGCGACCACAAATCCGAGGCGCATCCGCATGCCGCTCGAGTAGCGCTTCACAGGCGTATCGATAAAGGTTCCGATCTCGGAGAAATCGACGATCTCGTCGAAGCGAGCCTTGATCTCGGCTTTGCGCATCCCGAGGATGGCCCCGTTCAAGAATACATTTTCGCGTCCGGTCAACTCGAGATGGAACCCGGTTCCCACTTCGAGTAGCGATCCCACCCTGCCGTGAATTTCAGCGCGGCCTTCAGTTGGAGCCGTGATGCGCGAGAGCACCTTGAGCAGTGTCGACTTGCCCGCACCGTTGCGACCGAGGATCCCGATGACCTCACCTTTCTTCACCTCGAGATCAAAGTTTCGCAATGCCCAGAAGAGCTCGCGCTCGACCGCAGCGTGGGCATTGCCACCGATCGACGGAACGAACCGGCGGAGTTGGCCCCACAGCCGACCCATGGCGGCTTCGCGAAAGCTCAGGGTGAGGTCGGAAGCTTCTCCAACCCGGTAACACTTCCCGAGTCCTTCGGTGCGAATGGCGATGTCATTGCTCATCGCGTGCTCGACTCCTATACGAGATCAGACCGCATCGGCAAACTTCCGTTCCATCCGATGGAAATAGCGGAGCCCGACGACCATGAACAACACGCTGGCGGGCACTCCCAACGCCAGCAGCATCCAGGGCGGGCTGGCATCCGTCATTTCGTGATGCACGAGACACCAGCGAAAGGCTTCAATCTCGCCGACCAGTGGATTGAGGGCATAGAGATATCGCCAGACTCCCCAACTCTCGGGCAATTGATTGAAAGGAAGGAGCACCGACGCGTACATCCAGGTTTGCACCAGCACGGGCACCACGAAGCGAACGTCCCGGTAGCGCACTGCGAGTGCGGCAAACAGCGTCCCGACCCCAACCGCGTTCAAGAAGAAGAGGAGCATGATCGGGGGAATCAGGACAATGGTGTCGGCGGGGACGATGCCGAAAGCGATGATGACCAGGAGCATCATCACAAAAGAGATCGCGAAGTCGATACTGCTCGCCACGCACGCACTCACTGGGATGAAGAGTCGCGGGAAATAGACCTTGGTGAGGAGATGTGACTGCGCGACCAATGAACCGCTCGACGCGGTGAGGGCATTGGCGAAGAACTGCCAGGGAACTAGCGCGCACAAATAGAAGACAAATGGGTCGAGACCGTTTGACGGAAGTTTTGCGACCTTGCCAAAAATCACACCAAAGATCAGCATTTGCATCATGGGAACGAGCACCGCCCAGGCTACGCCGAGCAGCGTCTGCTTGTACCGCACCTTGACGTCGCGCCAGGTAAGGAAGTAGAGCAGATCCCGATAGTGCCAGTACTCGCCCAGGAAGTGCCGGGCCGAGACCGATTCAGGGTTGATGTAGGTAATGGGGATTTCAGCCACGGTCTACACCTCCATCCCGAGCAGTCGACGCACCACCGACTTTGCAATCGACATCACGCGGATGTGTGGCATGTGGAGCTGCGCCAATTCGCTCCGGTAGCGGCGGTAGTGAGCGAGGTTCCGCAATGCAATCGCAATGCCGGTAAACCTCCCGGTCGTGCGCGCGTGGAGAAGTGCTGCGTGCAGCTCCATCGTCTTGGGCTTTACATTTGGGGCGCGAGGGCACTGCGCACAAAAACCGGGCAGGTTCTCTCCGGTCAAGAGCGAACGGCGCAACGCCGTGTAGGATTCTCCGTGCCATACCGCACCGAAGGAGGAAACGTCGGCATTGCCCATCTCGACATCACGACCCGTGGTCGAGCAGCACAAGCCTACGCTTCCGTTCAAGCCTACGAAGGGCTTCTCGAAGGGAAACAGGCAAAGCTTCGTCTCGCCGCGACTCACCGGAGAATGCGGTTCGTCGTCGAAGTCGTCGTCGTCACTCACGGCCACGCCTTCCGCAACATGCTCGACGAGGTTTCGATACGGTTCGTTGACGAGCAACGAGATGCCGCGCTTGCTGGCGTTGGCCGACGCCGATCGCCAGATTTCACGCAGGCGATCTGGATCGTGCACCAGGCTTTGGCCCTGGGTGTGTTCCATGCCGTCGGCCGGGCGCTCCATCAAGCTGCTCAGGGTCACGGAATCGGCGCCGAGATCCGCTGCTAGTTCCACAAAGTCGGGGAACTCGGCGATATTTTTCTTCATACCCACAAACGAGATATGCAGGCGCGGATAGCGAACGCCGCGTTCGTCGCGCAGGCGCACGAGTTTGGAGAGGTTCTCCTTTACGGCCTCGAACTGCGAACCGCGCATGATCTCCATCGCGGTCTTGGCTGTTGCGCCGTGGAGCGAAACTCGAATCACTTCCATTTGCAGATCGACGATTCGCTCGCGCACCTTTTCGGTGATCGCCGTACCGTTGGTGATGACAGCGATCTCCCGCGCCCGACTCCGGGCCGCTTCGACGAGCTCGGGCCAGCGCTTATGCACGAAGAACTCAGCCCCACCCCCGCTGAACATCACTTGACGCATGGGTACTTCTTCGCGCAAACGCGCACGCAAAACTTCGGGATCGAGTTCGGGCATCTGTCGAACCTTCCAGCCCTTGTCGCTGCGAACGCGATGGAAATCGCACATCTCGCAGACAACATTGCAGCGGCCAGTCGGATCAAAGGTGATGCTGATCGGGTAGTGGTCCCATTCGACCAAGGGTTCGATCCCGCCCTTCGCAGCTCGACGGATCGGGGATTCTCCGATCGACGCTGCTGAACGCGCGGCGAGATCATCCATCCCCGTAGGACTCGCAAGGCGAAAGCGTTCGAGAAATGCCTGGAGTTCGGGATCGGGGCGGGGCAGCGAAGGATCGCTCACTTCACACCTCCGTTTCCGCGTTCTTCGCTCGCGTTCTTTTCTCGGATCTTCTCTCGGATGAAGCGGCGGCGCTCAAAGGCGATGCGCGCAGCCCAGACGAGTTTGCGAAATAGCAGTGCCGCCTGCCCAGCGGGTCGACGCAAGTGCCGGCGCAAACGCTCGACCCGTGGGAGCGTGGGGAGGCTTGCATTCGGATCTGTAATGCGCGCACGTGAGATCGTGCCGAAGTACATGCGTTTCACGAAATATCGCGGCTGCATGCGTTCCACTGGAACCTGGTGAAACACGGTTGCGGCGGCGACGAAGCGGCGGCGAAAGCGCTGATCGCCGAGATACCACTCTTCGCCTCCGGTCAGATCCTCACCGGTGCGCCCCAGCCGCGCATCAAAGGCGTGCTCCATCAGCAACGTGCGCGAGGCGCCGACGTTGGTACCCAAGAAATACTCGTCGGTGGCAAGCCAACGGTCTTGCGCGCCAAAGTGTTTGAGAGACCAGTGGGGCCACCAGCTGTACTCCAGCTCGGGGGGAGGTGGCTGTTCGAACAAAGGCTGGATATTGCCCCCGATCACGTCTGGACTCTGTTCCTCGATCGCACGGATGTAACTCTCGACCAATCGGGGCGACGCGGTTGCGTCGTCGTCGATGAAGAAGACAAAGTCGCCTCGGCTCTCGAGCACTGCGCGGTTGCGCGCGTTCGACAGACCGAGCTTGGGTTCTATGACCAGTCGGATCTCACGTCCCGTCCCACATATGTCATCGACCACACGCTTCGTAGCGGCCTGGGCCTGAACATCGTTCTCGATGACGAGAATTTCATAGCGATCCGGGTCGGCACTCTGGCAGACGAGGCTCCAGAGGGTGTCGGCGATGCGAGAGGCTCCGTCGAGAGTGCACACGCACAGGCTGAGCACAGGATCCTTCACTGGCCAACCTTTCGGGCAAACAACATGTCGAACGGCACTCGCTCAAAGACCTCGAGTTTGCCCCCTTCGGTCGCATTGATGACCTTGCGCCCGACCTTGTCGAACTCCGCCCTAGCCTTCTCATAGGCGAGTTCCATGCGGTCGGTGCGCGGTGCGTGCCAGCGCTTGCCCTTGCCGAAATAGTCGGGGTGAAAGTGATTGGGATCGTCGGACTGAGAAGTCCATTCGTTCTGGTTGCTGCCCTTGACCACATCCGCGGGTTCGCTGTAGTTGTGATCGAAGCCCACCAGGATGACAGGATCGAATTCCATGTAGTAGGCGAGCTGGAGACAGAGATAGCTCACCGTCCCCCCTACCCAGAGACAACGGGATGCGTCTGCGCTGAAATAGGGAAACTCGGGATAGGCCGAATAGTCGTAGAGGACGTTCGCATAGCGCACGTCCCCCGTTTCTCTAATTCTGTTGCGATAAACAGAACCATAAATCTTGGTTGGGCCCTCGAGCGAAGCGATCGCGTCGGCGCGATCCTCGACGACCAGTGCGTCTTCTACGACGTAATAGGTGGGAAGGAAACCGAGCCAGTCCTCGATGAGAAATATGCCGTTGACGCCAAAGGTCACCTCGTCCTTCAAGAGATCGGGGTCCACGGCCTTCAGCGATGGGCCTCCGCCCATGATCACGCAGCGCTTGCCCTTCCCACTCCCGCGCAGGCTGGCGAGTTCCGGATTGATCCGGGCATGCCGAGATTCGAAGCGGAAGTAGGCGTGAGAACCGCGCAGTGAGGTCAGCGCGGCACGTCGCAAACGTCGCCAAAGTGTGGGTTCGCCGGGGACCATCGTCTAGCCAACATCGGCGTAATTGCCCCCCGATGTTAGGAATATTCTGAGGGTTTTCCGGCCAATGGAGGCTCTAATGCCGGTCTATTGGTGTCCCCGTGAGGCGATCTTGGGCGACCGGGCGATCGTCTCGTCGGTCAGGGCCCCCGATTCGGCTATGCGCACGAGCATCGCGTCTGCGACGGCCACCAACCCCACCCTCCGCAGATGACAGCAATCGTCGGAATAGACCGTCTCGGAATGCGGCCGAAAGACGTTCTTCAGGTTTTGGGTGGTAATCCCAGCCTGTTCCAACTCCGCCAGTACGCGATCGAGAGCCTCGTAGCTCTCAGTCACGTGGTCGGTCCAAACCGCGCTGCGTGTCACGAAGCGCTTGAGCTCTTCGTCGCTGAACGACTTTGAATCTCGCACATACTGGTTGGGCTGGATGAAATGAAATAGCGAAACTCCTCGATCCTTGGCGATCAGCCCCTGCCACCTGGACAGTCGAGCGTAGAGCGCGTAGTAGTCGTCGATCTGCTGCTTTGCTTCGACCTCGTCCTGAGGCGCAAGCCGCGCGAACCCAGTTTCAACCTCGTCGTTGTTGCCGAGCGCTTTGCGGATTTCATGAATGCGCTGCGAATACCGGCTCGCCCGCCCGTTCCAAATCGCATGTGCCATGGCACTGTTCTTTAGAACGGGCTGTTGAAATAGCCGCGTCCATGATTTGGCGGCATGACTCAATTGGGTTAGCTCGCCGAGCAGCATGAGTTGAGCTGGGGTGGTATTGGGTTGGGAAAATTGGGAGAAGACTTTCTTCCAGGGAAAACGTGTCGGCCAATGATTGGCATGAGGCCGGTAAAGCGGAGTGATCTCATTGAAGCCGTCGAGGATGATCGCCGCGTCGAGTAGATCGACGAAGTAGACAAAGGTGTTGAAGGTCTGTGGCTGACGCCAACCACCGTTGGCAAGCGAGAGCACGGTGACGCGCTCAATTCCGCGACCCGCGAGCATTTCGAGCAGCCCCGCTTCGAGACGTTCTCGACTGGCTTCGTCCCCGGCGAGCTGCATCGCGACTGAGCCACCAAAGACTCCGACGACAAACTCACCTGGCGCGGACCGGTAGGGATAGTCGACGTCGCTGCGGAACCCCTGGTTGTTGATCCCCGGGGTATCCTGGCCAGTGACGTAACCAAAGTAGGGATGCAATTCGCGCGAAATCGCCCCGACCACGATCACGGGGTCAAACTTGAAGTCTTCAATCTGTGCATTGGGGAGCTGAGCCAGGAGCTGAATCTTCTCCTGCCCCATGTCGCCGTAGGCAACGGCCCGGGCGTAGCGGTTGTAACCCCAACCTGCGAGTTCGAGCGCGCCCAATATGAGGGTGGCGAACATCAGGGCTTCGACCAGGCTTTTTATGCGAACCGCGGACGACAGAGCGTCCTCCTATCTCGACAAGAACATCGACGGGTACGCCGATCAGAAAATCGACCTATGTCTACGAGTACTGCGACAGCTTCCACGACCCGCGGGCCGTGATTTTCTCGTGCGCCATCTGCCTCCGAGGATCGGCGCGACCGAGTCTATCTTGAGCTGATTCTCGAGGGATTTTCAGTAGTAACGACGGGGGGTTGCCGGTCATCGAACGAGTCGCCGAGAAAATGCGGTCCGTGAAAAGTCCGGTGCGAGGTCGGCGGCCGTTTTGCCTACACTCCGCGACCCTACGATTGGAGTTTTGATGCAGCGATTCGACATCAATAGATCTCTCACCTGCAACGGCTGGGCGGCAGCCGCGCTCGCGGCACTGCTGCTCTGCAGAATGGCCGCAGCACCTCTCGTCGCTGCGGCACAACCCAGCGATGAAGAAGCGCAGCGCTGGGCGGCAGAGTTCGAAGCAGCGCTCGAGTATCAGTCTGGTGACATCGAACTCGAGGCTGCCAACGCGCAGTTGCACCTCAGTTCCGCGTATCGCTATCTCGACCCGCAACAAACTGCGCGCATACTCGTAGAAGCCTGGGGCAACCCGCCCGGTGCCGAGACCCTCGGCGCAATCGTTCCAGCGGAGTTTTCAGTATTCGGTTCTGAGACCTGGGCCGTCATCCTTTCGTTCGACGAGGATGGCTACGTCTCCGACGAGGACGCGGCCGACATTCGGTACGACGAACTCCTGGTCGAAATGCAAGCCGAAACCCGGGCCGCGAGCGACGAACGAGAGCACGCGGGCTACAGCCGGATCGAACTCGTGGGTTGGGCCGAACCACCGTACTACGACGTCGACACCCACCAGCTGTACTGGGCCAAAGAACTGGTCTTTGGCGATGCGGAGCGACACACCCTCAACTACAACATTCGCGCGCTCAGTCGACGCGGCGTGCTGGTCATGAACGCGGTGTCTACGACGGACCAGCTATGGGAAGTGCAGAGCGCCATGCAGGGCTTGCTGCCGTTGATCGAGTTTGATGTGGGGAGTCGCTATGTCGACTTCGACCCGGATGTCGACACCGTCGCCGCATACGGAATTGGCGCGTTGGTCGCGGGCAAGCTGGCCGCCAAGGCGGGACTCCTGGCCAAGTTTGCGCCGCTGCTCCTGGTATTCAAAAAGTACGCCATCGTACTGTTGATCGGAGCGGGGGGGATTCTCAAGCGCGTATTCGGGAGCCGTAAATCGGATCCACACTCCGATCTGACGCAATCCGGGATTCCCCCTGACTCCCCCGGACATGACTAGTCTCCACCCATGATGTTGAACCCGGAGAGTGGCGTTGGATAATTGGGGCGATGGGGTGTTGTGGTACCTGGCCTTCCTGGTCTCCGTGACCTGTCACGAGGCAGCGCACGCCTGGGCGGCGTTGCGCGGTGGCGACCCGACAGCCTATCTGGGCGGGCAAGTTTCGCTCGACCCCGAGCCGCATATTCGGCGTTCGCCCATTGGCATGGTGGTGATGCCGATCTTGTCGATCATGTACATCGGTTGGCCGCTCGGATTTGCAAGCGCGCCATACAACCTCGAATGGGCATATCGCCACCCAAAACGCGCGGCGTGGATGTCGCTGGCCGGGCCGGGGGCCAATCTCGCGATCGTTGTCTTCTGTGCTCTGTGCTTTCAGGCTGGCGCCGCTTCGGGACTGTTCGTCTCCGGTGCTTCACTGCAGCTGGGTCACCTCGTAGGGGCCCTGAACGAGGGGATCTGGCCCTCCGTCGCACACGTGCTGAGCATCTTGTTCTCGATGAACCTGATTCTATTCGTCTTCAACATGCTGCCCGTGCCCCCGCTCGACGGCAGCATGGCCATTGCCCTGTTGCTCTCGGACGACAACGCGCGCCGCGTTCAAAATGCGATGCGCCGCCCAATGTTTGGGTGGATTGGGCTGCTTCTCGCATGGACCTTGTTTGGCGACTTGTTCCGCTGGGTATTCGGTTTTGTCCGAGTGTGGGTGCTGCCCTAGCAGCCTGTTGCCTGGGTTTCCCAGCTTTCGTTCGCAACCGCGGCACACCATCCTGGCTATCTCGGTAGAACACCTGAGCACCTGCTTCAGGACCGATTGAGACTGAACTGTGCAGGACGACGAGATCGAATTCGATCGCTTCGCCATCTCAAGCCCCATCCGGCTCACGTCGATATTGGAGAGAGCGCGAAGGCGATACCGGGTTGGAAAGATCTGGATTGCCTGATTTTTTTCTTTCGCAAACGAGAGGCAAGTCGTGTCCGCGTTGCTACCGGCAGCACATGGCTTCAACCGTTCGATCTTTCATCGACGAATCGAGGAGTGTGCGCAGTGCGCCGTGCGATCCTCGTAATCATTCTCTTGCTCCTGGTCGGGGCGTCCACCGCCACCGTGACAATCCTGGCCAAGCGCAGCCAGAGCGACGCACTCGCCTCAGCGAGAGATCGGCAAGAAACCATGGCGATCCTCACCACCGCCAACGTGGAGCTGGGGCTCAAGAGCGGAGACATCCAGGCGGTCCAAGCCTTCCTCCTGAGCCTGCAATCCGATGCCGCTTTCGCCGGTGGTCTGCTGCTAGATGTAGATGGAGACGCCATCCTTTCCGTACCTTCGAGCTTTACCTTGAGCGACGAAATGCTTCGCTCGACTCTTTCGCAAGGCACCGGTCGTGATGAAGACATCGCCTATCGGGTAGCCTCTCTCAGTCACGAAGGCGAAGCCATGGGGCATTTTTTGATTGCTCTCAGCGAAGAGCAGATTCATCGAGATGCAGCCGAGGCTCTCGTATTTACCGCCAAGCTCGGGTTGGCACTTCTCTTGCCGGTGACGGCCCTGATTGCCTGGCTCCTATCCTGGATGGAAAAACAGCTGCAGAAGGGCGAGCGAGAAATTCGCTCGGTATCGGGTGAGCTCTCACTCATGTTCGACAACCTCGGGCAAGGCGTGCTGACTTTCGACAAAGCCGGTCACGTAGGCCCCGTACACTCGCGCAAGGCCAATTCCATGCTGGGTAGACGCGACTTGCACGGCGTGCACATCGCGGAGTTGCTCAACTCGAACCAGAGCGAACGAGAGGAGCTGGACAACTGGATTGAACTCGTCCAGCAACCGCGTTTTTTAAAGCGCTGAGACCAATACGAAAAACTCAACCCCCTGCGTGAGCGCACCATCAAATCTGGGGATCAGACGCGTACGCTCTCCCTGGAGTACCGGCCGGTGCTCGAGGACGGGCAGCTGGCCCGAATCCTCATCCTCACCACCGACATCACCGAGACTCGGCTGGCAGAAGTTGCACTCGAGAAGCCCCGTCAACAACGTGACACGAAAGTGCGCGAACTCCACAGTGCTTTCAGCACTGAGCCCGCCATTCTCGAGCAGTTGGCCGATGTCGCCAAGGAAACCCTGCGCGAGGCCGAAGGGCTGCGAACCTCGGAAGATCTCGCAGATCCCGGGGGCAAGCTCCACCGAGACCTCCACACCCTGAAGGGCAACTCTGGGACCCTGGACTTTGATCACCTGGCAAGTGCGGCGGGCGCCCTCGAAGACCTGCTCGCCAGCGTTCGCACCCATCCGGATCCCGGCGATTGGGAGAAATGGCGCGGACTACTCCCCGAGTTGGCAGGTGCAATCGAGCGCCTGGAGGGCCTGCGGGAGAAGCGCAATGAAGGCTCTGCCGGATCACTCTCGGTCAATCGCGAGCGATTCGACTCGATCCTCGGCCTGCTTCACGCTGAAGGTATCGATGGACCGACCGCTGCACTACGCCTGGAAGCGCTCGACGCCGTGCCCTTCAGCAGATGTTGTGCCCACTATCCGCGGCTACTCAAATCTCAGGCCGAACGACTCGGCAAGACCGAACCGGAGTTGAACATTCACGGCGCCAAGCAATTGATACCCCGCTCGATCGTCCGAGTCTTCGATACCTGTCTAGTCCACCTGATTCGTAACGCCATCGCCCACGGAATCGAAGACGACGCGACTCGAGCATCACGCGGAAAATCCCGTTGGGGAAAGATCGACATCTCGGCGGAGATCGGCGACGAATGGGCAGTTCTTTCGGTGTCAGACGACGGCGCCGGCATCGATACCGAACGCCTCGTCCAAAAGGCCCTCGAAGCAGAGCACCTCAGCGAGACGGAGGCTTCAGCGCTCAGCGATCAGGACAAGCTAGATCTCGTATTCCGAGTCGGGTTGAGTTCGCGTGAAAGCGTGGATGAACTCAGCGGCAGAGGAGTGGGGATGGATGCAGTGAAACACACCGTAGAGCGGCAGGGCGGCACCATTGCAGTTCGATCACGTCTGGGTGAAGGGGTCGAAGTCACCATTCGGCTTTCCATTCGAAAGCCCGAACTGCCCGGAGTCTATGAATGAAGAACGCGAACACGCTTTCGAGCGGGTAGCACATAAAGACAAAGGAGATGATTTTGGCACGTATCATACTGGTTGATGGATGACAGCCCCTTCCTGGTGAAGCAGATCAGGAAATTTCTCGAAGCCGAGGGCCACGAAGTGGTCGCCGAGGGTCAAGACGGAATCGAGGGCGTCAACCTCTATCTCGAACACCGACCCGATTTGATTTTGTTGGACATCACAATGCCCAACAAGGACGGTCGCCAATGCCTGGAAGAGGTTTTGCAAGCGGATGACCGCGCACGCGCGGTGATCGTCTCTGCGGTGAAAGATCGCAAGATGATCATGAGCTGTCTGAATCTCGGTGCAAGAGGCTTTATCGAAAAGCCACTAAAATTCAGTGACGAAGCCTTCTGCAACGAATTCCGCAGGGTCATTCTGGAGGCCATCGAAAAATGACCATCGACGATGTCATCGCCCAGCACGTCGGCTATTTCCGAGAACTCACGCAAGATGCACTGGAAGACATGTTCGCGTGTGGGGCCAAGGTGACAACGGATGAGGCTGAGCAGGCCAGCAAGAAATATCTGACCGAAATGCCCTTTTCTGTGCGAATCCAGTTCACCGGAATCGGGAAGGAAATCTTGACAACCGGGGAGTACATCATCGCCACAGACGAACGCGTGGCCGCGGCATCGTGTGCAATCACTTCTCCGGATGCGACGAGTTCCCAGGTTGAATCGGTCGGAGAGGAATATAGCAACGCTTTCTCGGAGCTCTTGAACAGCGTAGTGGGCCAAGCAGTAATTCAACTCGAAGAACTCGGAATCCTCAAGTTTGGCACACCGCGGGTGAGCTACGGAAAGATGAGCTACGGACGCCTACAGATCCGCCGGTCGGCTCTGGCAACGTCGGCGGGAAGAATCAAATGTCTTTTTTTGCTTTGATCGCGTACGACTGGACTGAAAGAGCGCATGCCGGCAGAAGAAAATGATCTCGACGCACTGGGCAAAGCTTTGCTTGTCCAGCTCGTTCAGTGCATTTCCGGCATGACCGGTGTCGACATGGGTGCAGTCGGCACAATCTCGTCCGACGTCGAACAAAAGTTTACAGAACCCCTCGCCACCATAATTGATTTTACCGGAACCAAAACCGGAAACCTCATGGTCTCTACTGACGAAAAGACGCTGGCTTCAATTCTGAGCATGGATGATCTGCCGGCCATTCATGAGCGGAAAGCCGAACGAGCAGAATACGAAGGCCTCTTTGCAGAAGCCATGAACACCGCCGCGGGAGAGTGCCTTTCGCTCTTGCAGGTCGGCGAAAACTCCCTCGTGACCATGTACGCCCCCAAGATTCTCTACGGCACTCTTCGCTTCCCCAACGTGGTTCTGAAGACCTTCGCGCTCGAGACCCACTTTGGGATTTTTCACGCGACCGTCTCCGTCGACGCCATGCAACCCGAATTCCTCCGGCTGACCGATGAACTGCTGGCGACCAAGAGAGATCTCCAGGCCGCGCTGATAAATTCGGAGGAGCTGCGCGAACAGGCAGATATCGCGAATCGAATGAAATCCGAGTTCCTCGCCAACATGAGCCACGAAATAAGAACACCACTGAACGGCGTGCTGGGCCTCGCGGAGTCCCTTGCCGAAATCGAAGATCGGCCCGAACAGAAGGCCGACCTCGATACCATCGTAGACTCCGGAAAATCTCTACTCGCCATTCTGAATGACATCCTCGACTACTCGAAGATGGAAGCCGGCTTCATCAACCTCGAAGTCAGAGACTTCGACCCGGTTCAGACGCTTCACGATGTCGCAAGCCTATTCGAACGACAAGCCTCATCCAAGGGAATCGATTTTTCGCTGGATTTGCCGGACGAAGGATCCCATTGCCTAGTTCGCGGAGACGGCACGCGACTACAGCAGATACTCTGCAACTTGCTGAGCAACGCACTCAAGTTTACGCGAGAGGGAACGGTAACCATACAGTTCCGGCAAGAGGCCCTGGCCGACGACCTGGTGCGGATGTCCTTTCAAGTATCGGATTCAGGAGTCGGCATTGAGGCTGAAGCCCTCAGCCACATCTTCGAGCGGTTCACCCAGGCGGATGGGTCCACGACTCGAAAATTCGGCGGTACGGGATTAGGTCTGGCGATCACCCAGGGACTCGTCGAGCTCATGGGGGGCGAGATCAGTGCTGAAAGCGTTCCGGGCAGAGGGACGACATTCACCATCGACTTGACCATGGGCAGGGGTCAAGCGTCACCTGATGTCGCCGCGGAGCTCCAGACCGATCGGATGCACGAGAAGGTGGACGGCTTGAGGGTGCTGGTGGTGGACGACAACACCGTCAACCAGACGGTCGCAAGACGCATTCTCGAACGCTGGAATTGTCGGGTGGATACTGCCGATGACGGACGTGAGGCGCTGGAGTTCGTCAAGCGAGTGCGATTTGATGTGGTGTTGATGGACTGCATGATGCCGGTCCTGGATGGCTACGGCGCCACTCGCGCAATTCGAAAATTGCCCAGCCCGACATGCGACGTGCCCATCATCGCACTAACCGCCAATGCCATGGCGGAGGATCACGATCTCTGCTTCGAAGCGGGAATGGGCGGGGTGGTGACCAAGCCGATCAGCAAGGACGATCTGCTCATCTCGCTCATTAATGTCATGGGGGACTCGGGTGATCCGAGCGAGTGACACAGGGCAGCAGGCGAATGAATCGCGATCGGATGTCGATTCTGGCATAATCAGCTACTCGCAGGCGTTGGCGCCCAGGGAGTACTGAAGCCATGATGCGGATAGATTCGTCTCGATCCCTGCTCTTGGTCGTGGCATTCACTCTGTGTTTCTCACCGATCTCAGTTTTCGCGGCCGGGGGGGGATATGGTGGTGTTGGATCTGCCGGCGGCAACAAGAGCTCCGCTCGCGGTCCAGAAAGGTTCGCCGAAAGGGATTACAACCGAGGGTTGCGCAGACGCGACAGCGCCTTGAAGCACGAAGCCAGGGCAATCAGCGCCAGTTCTGAAAAGAAACGCGACAAGCAGCTGTCCAAGGCGGTCAAGGACTGGTCCGCGGCGGAAAAATACTATCGGGCCGCGATCAAGCAGTTGCCCAAGTACTATCAGGCACACTCGAGCCTCGGATATACCCTGCGCAAACTCGGTCGGTACGACAAAGCGATCGCCTCGTATGATCTCGCACTCAAATTGAAACCGGGCTACCCCGAAGCCCTCGAATACCGAGCCGAAGCCTATCTCGCCCTCGGCCGATTCGAGGATGCGAGCCACAGCTACACACGACTCCGGACGCTCGACCGCGAGAAGGCGGGCCAGTTGTTGTCGGCGATGGAAGTGTGGCTCGAGGCGCCCGAGACTTCGGCCGCCGACGGAACATCCATCAGTCCCGAAACCGTTGCCTGGCTTCGCGGTTGGGTTGAAGAACAAAGCCCGGGCAGCGATGCCGAGACCAGAGCAGTCTCATCGCCCGGGGCGGACTGGGACCGCTAACAAGGCGCATCGAACGGCTGCGCGCCTCTCCGTGTCCAGCGTCCCGTCGCGATCCAACCCGCCGTAGTGATGGTGACGAAAACCGAGCTGACGAGGCCTGAAATGAAGATCCCGCTGGGTCCGTAGTCGAGACCCACGGCGAGATACGTCCCGAGCGCCACGTTGAATATCGAGTTGGCGAGAGAGATGAAACTCAGCAATTGATAGAAGAGCATCTCGTCACCGATCTCGACCACTGCTGCGTCGCTGCTGAACTCCTCCAAAAACGGAATGCGGTAGAAGAAAAGAGCCATCGCCATCGTGATCATCAATGTCGCGTGGATCGAGAGTCCCACCCAGAGAGACTTCCACGCTCGCCTTGGATTCCCCGCCCCGAGGATCTGCCCAACCAGAGTCGCGGTCGCACCCGCGAGCGGAAATGCGATCATGGGACCCACCATACCCAGGCGCAGGCCAATCGAATAGGCTGCCTGTGCGGTGTCCCCAAAACTTCCCATCATGCGCACGAAGTAGATCGTGACGAGAAAGGCGCTGAGCATCTGCATGGCTGGGGGCCAGGCTTGCTTGATGATGTCTTTGAGTACTTTGGCGTCTGGTCTCAGGTGTCTGCGCCGAAGATGGATCCGGGCTCTGCCCCGGAAGATGACGCGGGCGATGATCGCAGTCGAAACCAGATGGCCGCAGATCAGACCGAGCGCCGCACCTCTGATGCCAAACGCCGGCAGACCAAAGTTTCCGTAGATCAGGCAATACTCGGCAAAGAGCGCGACCAAAGCCTGCGTCACCGACACCATGAAGGGGGTCGTGGTGTCGCCCGCGCCGGTCAGAATTGAATTGGTCAATAAAACGAAGATCATCCCAAAGTTCAGGATCATCACGAGTTGAACGTATGGAATGCCAACCTCGAGAACTTCAGGAGAAACGTGCATCGCCCTCAACATTGCCGCGGGAAAGAAGATCCCGAGACTGGCCATGACAACCGACAGTGCGACTCCGAGAAGAATGACCTGGCCCGCCACGTGATCGGCCGCCTCTTGATCTCCATTGCCAATCGCACGGGCAACCATTCCCTGGGCTCCAAAGCTCGCCCCCATCACCACCATGATGAATACCTGTCGCAGGGTCTGATTGGTGATGATGATCGCCGTCATCGCGTCAGTGCCGAGACCACTGATGAGCTTGAGGTCGCCGATCTGGAAGATCACTCCACCGAACAGACTCGTTGCCACCATGGGAAGCGAAAGCACCGCGAGCGAGCCATAGATACTTCCCTGGGTGTGATCGCGCCCGCGGAAGCGCTCGAGCCAACCGGGTTCGGGCAGAGCGGTTGATTGATCAGCGCTCAAATCGAGCGATCCCTGACACCCGACGCAGACAGGACTCGCATCCAGTTCCGCAATCGTAGGGGTCGTACTTCACTGGGTTTCCTCATCTCGTATGGACTTCCTATCTACGAGCGAAGCTCGTCAAGGCATCACTGCGCCACATGCCTAAATCCGTTCTACATCGTTGTCGCACAGAATAGCCTTCGTTGGGCTTCGTCTCCGCGGGGGATCGAGGACGGACTGCTAGGCTTCAGGGGTGGCAATCGCAATCGCGGGAGTGAGGATCTGGGACGGTGTTGCCGAGCACGCAACCGAAGTGCTTCAGACCCTGCGCATCGAGGGCAATCGCATCGCGGGGATCGGGACCGATGCCTCACTTCGACGTAATGCTCGCGTTCTGGATTTTGAGGGAGCGACGGCGATACCGGGCCTGATCGACGCCCACGTGCACCTGAACCTCGATCCACAACTCAAAACTCCCGACGAGCAGTTGGCGGTCGCACCCGACGTACGGCGCAAGGCAATGGAGCGACGGGCGGCCGAAATGCTCACGGCTGGGATTACCACGGCCCGAGATCTCGGCGGCGGCGACTGGTCGGAGATCGCGCTACGCGACCGCATACTCGCCGGCAAACTGCCCGGCCCACGACTTCTCTGCGCGGGGCAACCGATCACGACGCCCAAAGGACACTGCCACTTCTGGGGTGGAGAAGCGCTCGGCCTCGAGGACATCGAACGGGTGATTCGACGACAGGTCGAGCATGAGGTCGACTGGATCAAGGTTATGGAGACTGGAGGCGTGTTTACACCGGGTTCGTCACCGCGCGGCACGCAATTCGATCTGAAAACACTCAGCGGACTCGTCGAGTTGGCAGGTCAGCACGACCGGCCCGTGGCCGCGCACTGTCACGGTAGTGAGGGAATCGCGTTTGCAATCGCAGCGGGCGCTCGCACGATCGAGCACTGCTCGTTTGCCGGAGCGGGCGGCTTTGGCAGCGCGTTCGACCCGGCACTCGTGGTGCGGATGGCTGCTGCCAATCTCTGGGTATCCCCCACCGTGAACTCGGGCTGGGGAAAGCGAATTGAGCACGAGGGGGCGCCGACCGATTTTTTTCGAAGAATGTCCCACGCACTTCGACAGCTCATCGCGGGGGGTGTGCGGTTGATCGCATCGACCGACGCCGGCATCCCAGGCGTGATGCATCACAAGCTACCGGAAGCACTGGCGGTATTTTCCAAGTACACGGGGGGCTCGCCGGTCGACGTACTGCGCAGCGCCACCTCCGAGTCCGCCAATGCGTTCGGACTCGCTGACGAGACGGGCGCCCTGCGGACAGGACTTTGTGCCGATGTCTTGATCGTCGACGGCAATCCCCTGGATGGACTTGCCGCCTTGAACCGGCCCATCGGCGTGGCCGCACGCGGGGAGTGGACCCCGATCGCCTGAGTTCGCGCTAAGCTCGGCGACATGACAGCCAAGAAGACCGCCAAGAAAGCCGCGAAAAAAGCCGCGAAAAAAACGACCAAGAAGGCGACGAAGAAATCAGCTACGAAAGCGCCAAGGAAGACGGCCAAGAAGTCGGCGAGCAAAAAGCAGACGGCTGTGAAGAAGACAGCCAGCAAGGCGCCAGCCGAAAGGGCAAAGGCTGCAAAGCAGGAAGCAAAATCCGGCTTCTCATCCCTCGCTGTCAACATGGGCCATGTCTTCGCACTGCGACCCCGGGTCGGAACTTCGTTTCGACCCGACGACTTCCGCGCTGCCAAGCAGCAACTCGCAAGCGAATCCTTCAAGTCCGCCGCCGAAGCCGCGCGAACCGTCGTTAAAAAGACCGTGGAGCTTTCTCGCGGCGACGCCAATCCGCTGCAAAACAAACACCACAAGCGCTTCTAGCGTTCTCATTGCCAGCGCGGCGGCCGTTTCGGACAACAGCAAAGAGGCCGTTCATTTCGAGAATCCATCCCGGTCTCCCCCGAGACTACTTTGGACTCCACCAGCCATTGACACCCCCGAGTTAGGTGTTGAAGCGTGGATACGGTACTTCCGATCAATGAGGATTGAACTGGAGTGTCTGGAGACATATCGTGAGCATGACGGGGGGAGGATTTGCGCGTAATTCGATCGCCCTGCGGTACGTGGTCGAAGCAGCGGAAGCGGCGACGGTAGAATCCCTCGAGGGCCTGTTTGAAGACGTTCCAGTCAGGATCCACCAGAGCGAGGTGGGAATCGACCGCTCCCCCGAATCTTCCATCGCCAGCGTCATCACGCTTTCGGGCCAGGTCTCTGGACTGATCTCCTTACACGCGTCGCAAGCCCTGGCCGGCCATATCGGTCGAGCACTCCTTCAGGCAGAGAAACACGAAGACCTGACCGACCCCGAGATTCGCGACGCGTTTGGTGAACTCTGCAACATCATCGCTGGCAACATCAAAACTCGGTGTTTAGAGCAGCTGGCGGTCAAAATGGAAATTGGTATCCCAACCGTCATCATTCCCAGAGAAGGTGTCGGCGTCCCTCCGCCCACGCCAGACATCGCAGCTGCAATCATCCATGCAAAAGTGGCGTTCTGTCCGCTGACTCTCTATCTCTGCCTTTCCGTAGTACCCCGCCCCTATACTGATGATTCCGGCTGAGCGCTGACTTCGAAGCCGACGCAGGGTCCTACACCGCGCTCGAAGCGTCGCGATAGTTCACCGCGTCTGGGTCGCGATTGAGCTTCCAGACAAACCACCGCAGCTGCGCGAAGAGCACCAGATAGCGAGCGTGTTTGCTCACGATCTCCCAGCCATAACGAGCATAGAAGCGAATTGCGCTCTCGACCGGCAGACTCGGTCTCCGTTCATGGCGTGACTTCATGCGAAAGTAGCCGCCGTCGAGCGGATGCAGCCCTTCGATCGACAAGCCACCGTGAAACCACAGCACCATGTTGGACAGCTTTCGGGTCTTGATGCCGCATGCACGTGCGCGTCTCAACAATGTCTTGATGTGCTCGGGGGTGTAGTAGCGACTCCAAGCCACTCGATAGGCTTCTCGCCACTGCTCTGGCGACATCAGTGGATGGGCGGTGGTCACGTGGAATGTGTCGTAGTTGTTCATGTCCGCATCCATCGCGATACCCGCGTCAAAGAGCTCTTTGTGGTCCTGAGAACCGGGCAGAGGCGTCAGGACGAAGAACTCGAGAATGTCCACCGGCAGCTCGCGCTGAATGATTTCGACATCGCGGGCCACCGTTTCGGGCGTGTCACCCGGAAAGCCAATGATGTAGCCCGCAAATATGATTACACCCTGATCATGCCAGGCCTGCATCATCGCCCGGTACTCGGAAAACTGGTTCTGCCTCTTCCCAGCACTCTTCAGTGCATCTGGATTGATGCTCTCGAGTCCGATGAATACCTTGTTGACCCCCGCCCGACTCGCCTTTGAAATGAAGCCAGGGATCTTGTGGCACACCGTGTCGACTTGGATCGTAATATTGATCTTGATTTTCTCTTGTTCTCGGATCTGAATCAGTCGGTCGAGGATCGATTCCCAGTCTCGATTCCGCGCAAAATTGTCGTCGGTAATGAAGAAGTTGTGAACGTCCTGCGAGAGATTCGAGCGGATGATGCGCTCGATGTCGTCCGCGTTGCGGCGGCGAGACTTCCGGCCCTGCACGTTGATGATCGTGCAGAACGAACACTGAAACGGACAGCCCCGACCGGCATCGAAGCTAGTCTGTACTCCCATGCCGCGAACGACGACATCTCGGGGCAAGAAGGGGACGGGCTGTTCTTCGAGTCCCGGCAGGTCGTTCAGGAAATTGTAGATGGGTTTCATTGCACCGTTTGCGGCGTCGCGCAGCAGATCGTCCAGACGACCTTCCGCTTCTCCGGCGTAGAGCGACACACCAAGGTCAATGGCTTCTTGCAGGTCCGGCTGCACCCCCGGCAACATGGCCAGGCAGCCGCTCACGTGAAAGCCGCCGATCGAAACCGAGATTCCCGCCGCCCGAAATTCGCGAGCGAGATCCATGGCGCGGGGAAACTGATTGCTCTGAACACCAACCAGTCCAACCAGGCCACCCCCCGCGCTGCGAATCTGCTGAATGATCTTTGGCACATCGATGCGCGAATTGGACTCGTCCAGCGCGTGGCACTCGATCTCGACGTGGTCACCGAGCACGCGCCGCTCGATGCAATCCGTCATCAGCCCATACAAGGTGGCCAACGTGTTCGAAGGAACAACCGAGCGCTTCCACCGGATCACATAGCCGTCGTCATCGTAGTGCGAGGGCTTGATGAGAATGACCGGGAAGCGCACAAATTGGGTCTGTACCGCCGAACTCATAGGCATTCTATTCCTATTTGGAAAAATCAGCACTGAGATGCTTGGTGGCGGGTCTGAGGGAGGTGTCAGGGAGTTAGCAGTTCATGCCCGGGATAGGCAAGCAAATCGTCACACTGGAAGTCAATCCGAGACAAATACCGAGTCCCAACCCGCTACGAACAAGGATTTGGGCTGTCATTGGAGTGTTAACTACCCCTCCTTCTTTGAACAGCTCACGCGGTGAGGCCAGCTGAGGCTGGCTTGTAGCTGGGATCGAGAAATAGGGTTGATTGTGGGTTGAGGGGGTGAGGTTGTTGCGGGACTTTGGGGGTGAGGCGTGGGGGGGTTTGCTTGGCGGGGGTTGGGTGCCATTTGGGCAATGAGGGAAAGGGTGGTTGGGGGGTGGTGGGTTGGTGCGGGGTGTGGAGGTGGCGCGGACAGGGGGTGAATGAAAGTTTACGGGTTGTGGTTGTATTTATTTTGTTTATCTGACGCATTATTGGGTTGATAAGGGCGATGGTTCCTGCTACAGTAGAGGCATGGCAGTAATCAAGCAGCTCGAACTCGCTGACTATGTCTTGCAGAAGCGCATGACCTCTGGGCATGGGGGGCTGGGGCCAAACGGGTTGGGCGGGGCCAGGTGCCTCATCGACAACGAACTAGTTTTCAGAAACTTACTCCCGCCCATGTGACGTTGCGTGTTGTCAAGGGGCTCTCAAACCTTCGGCGACGATCACT
>JADFNE010000027.1 GCA_022563535.1 Myxococcales bacterium | reverse complement strand
GGCGAGTGCAAGGGACGCATCTTCGAGGCGTCCGAGTTCCGTCAAAGTGAGGACACCCCCGAGCAGGGTGCAGCGCGCATAGGCGACCACCGCGCCGTTTTGTCTCGCCACCAGAAACTCTTCCATCGGGTTCCCGGCCAGGCAGAGACTCGCATCCCACTGCTCGTCATCGCGCACCACGGTGCCACTGCGTGAAGCCGAGTAGGCGGAATGAATGACCTTTACCGCCGCCAGATCGCGAGCGTGATCAAACGGGGCGAACTTGACCTCGCGACTCGGCGGGATTGAATCCGTGGACTTGGGATCTGACGCGACCGACCCGCTGCCCGTCCTGCGCAAGATGCTTCGGTCACTCGTCCAACTGTGCCAGCCACGAGCTAAAAAGATGTCCTGGTTCTGGGCGTGGAGCAGAGAGATCTCCATCCCCTGCTCGATCATTGCATTCACCGCCGCTTCGATCAGCATGCTCGCCAGGCGCTTGCCCCGGTGTTCCGGGGCCGTAAAGAGCGTCCCCAGGCCGCCGGTCGGAATCCCATGGCCGAGCACGCGAACGCGGCGGGGGTAGATCTGCACACAGGCGAGCAGTTCTTCGCCCTCCGCGGCCACCCAGATGTTCTGATCCCGGTAGCCCGGGTCATAGTCCATATGGCGGCGGAAGTAGTTGCGGCCGCGCCAGCCGTCTTGCAGTTCCCACTGGTCGAGCAGGCCGAGCACACGGTCGCGTTCCGATTTCTCGAGTGTCCGGATCTCCATGGCGTCGCCAGTATAGTGGCTTCAGCGTTATGCGCGGCCGCTAGTGCTCCGCATCAGTGCCGCAGTCGCGCGACCACCTCTGCGAAATCCGCTGGATCGGGGCTGCTGACTTCGATCTCCTCGAAGCGAAGCTCCGCGGCATGCAACATATGCCGCGAGATCCAGGGATGTTCTCGATCCCCACCGTAGGTTCGATCGCCGAGCACCGGATGACCCAGGTGGGCCAGGGTCGACCGAATTTGATGCAGGAACCCCGTTCGGGGCCGGACCTCAACCAGGCATGCACCTTCGAATTGCTCGAGCGGGCGCACCCGCTGCACCGCCGCGCGAACGCCTCCGGACTTGGACCCGTCCGGTTGGTCGACGACTCGCACCCGCGCGGGACGATGCTGGGCAACCACAAGACCCACCTCTTGCTCCAACGACTCGCGTAGATTTCCTGCCACGATGGCGCGGTAGACCTTGTCTACCCGGTGTTCGTGAAACCCCCGCCGCAAGCGATTCCAAGCGGCCTGCTCGGTGGCGACCAACAAGATCCCAGACGTCTCGACATCGAGCCGATGGACGACACCGCTGCGCAGCCCCCCTTCGCCTATGCCCTGAAGCTCCGGGTGAAGCGACGCAACGCAATTGAGCACGGTTCCTGTTTCGTGCTCCCGCAGCGGGTGGACGGGGAAACCCGGGCATTTGTCCACCGCGAGCCAACCTTCGCCCCGGGCCAGAATTCCGCGAATGGCTGCATCCGGGTCCGCTGCCGTATCGGGTTCGATCCGCTGTCGATCCGGAGGTCGGAAATCGACCACCCCCACCTCGGCCCCCGCCTGCAGCGCCCGCCCCTTGTCCCGGACGGATGCTATGCGCCCGTCGAGACTGACCTTGCCGGCCTCGAGCAGACGGCGAGCCTCGCCGCGCGAAACCTCGAGACACTCGGCCAGGAACTGGTCGAGCCGGGTCCCGGCCCTCGTGTCGGGCACTCTTTCGAGCCTTTCGCGGCCCTGATCCATTCCCAATCTGGCCCCCCGGCAGCCCGTTTAAAAGCCATGATTTCTCGCTCGTGATACTCGTCCAGCCCGCGCGCGAGGTCGACAGGCCCGGAGCGCATGGGTAACCTCGCACTCCATGAGCACGAGAACCACCTTCATTTGGATCGAGTCGATAGCCGCCGCACAGGGGATTGCGCGCGCGGCGATCGCAATTCGGAGAAGGTCCTGCCCCCATCCCAAACCCGGCTCAGTCTGATGCCGGGACGGGGCGGCGGGCCTGAAGGGGCTAGCCGCCTCGGGAACGCATCATGAGCACCGGTTTGAACAAAGACGGCAGCAGCAATCGAGCCAGCGAATTCCAGGAACCGCGGTACATCGCGGTGATGGACACCACGTTGCGCGACGGGGAACAAACCCCAAACGTCTCGTATACCCCCGAAGAAAAGCTGCTGATCGCGAGGCGGCTCTTGCTCGAGGTCGAGGTCGACCGCATTGAAGTCGCGTCGACCCGGGTTTCCGACGGCGAGTACGAATCCGCCACGCTGATCTGTAATTGGGCGCGCAAGAACCGGGTGATCCAGCGGATCGAGATGCTGGGCTACTGCGACGGTGCAACTTCCGTCGATTGGATCGCGAGTGCGGGGGGCAAGGTGATCAACCTGCTGACCAAGGGCAGCGAGCGACACTGCCGTGTGCAGCTGCGCATGACCCCCGAAGAGCATCGCGCTCAGATCGAGAAAACGATCCGCTATGCCCGCCGCAAGCGCATGACCGTAAACGTCTACCTCGAAGACTGGTCACATGGAGTCAAAGATTCGTTTGACTACGTTTTTGCCCTGGTGAATTTGCTTCGCGAGTTGCGCGTCGCTCGAGTGTATCTGCCCGACACCCTCGGCATTTTTGCGCCGGACGACACCGCCCGCTACGTCGACCTGATGGTCTCTACCTGGCCCGAGGTCGACTTCGAATTCCACGGCCACAACGACTACGGACTCGCGGTGGCGAATTGCCTAGTGGCCCTGCGCGCCGGAGCGCGGGGAGTTCATACCAGCGTAAACGGCATGGGAGAGCGTTCGGGCAACACGAGCCTGGCCGAAGTGGTGGCCGCCATTCACGACCACACGTCGCTTGAAACTGGCGTCGTCGAATCTCGGCTGGCCGGTGTCTCACAGATCGTGGCGACTTATACAGGCAAAGACATCTCGGCCAACACTCCGATCGTGGGGCGCGATGTATTCACCCAGACCGCGGGCATTCACGCGGACGGCGACGCCAAGGGCGACCTTTACGGCACCAGACTCGCGCCGGGTCGTTTTGGGCGCGCGCGACGTTACGCGCTCGGAAAGCTCTCGGGCAAAGCTTCGCTGGATCACAACCTCGAAGCGCTGGGGGTTCAACTGAGCAGCGCCAACCGCAACCTGGTGCTCAAGCGGGTGATCGAACTCGGCGATCGCAAGCACACGGTCTCGATGGAAGACCTGCCCTACATCATCAACGATGTGCTCAAATCCACCGGCGAACAACTGGTGCGCGTCGAACGTTTCCAGGTTTCGATCAGCAGCGACGAAATCCCCGAAGCCGATGTAGCTGTGAGCTTTCACGGCCGAATCGAGAAGGCGACCGCGACCGGAGACGGCGGCTACGACGCTTTCATGAATGCGATCAAGAAAGCCGTGAAGAGCTTTGAACTCGAAGTCCCGGCACTCGAAGACTTTCGCGTGCGCATTCCGCCGGGCGGCAAGACCGGCGCCATTGTCGAAACCATCATCACCTGGAACCAGGCAGCGGGCCGCAACAACGCGGGCGTGTTCACCACCAGTGGTGTCGATACCGATCAGCTGAACGCTGCGGTGATTGCAACCGAAAAGATGCTGAATCTCCTGGTTCAGCCCAAGGCTGCAAAATCTGCCCAGCGCGATCGCAATTCGAGCAAGCGCAAAAAGAAAACCAAGGCCAAAACCAAATCCGGCGCGAAACCTAGAACCGCGTCGAGTAGCAAGCGCACCGCCCGCTGACCGCAGCGCAGGCGGCTCGATGCTTCAGGTCTTTGGGAGAAGGACCCCGTATTGCGCCTCGCAGATCAAAATTTGGTTGCACTCCCGATCCGGGGCGTGGTCCTTGGAGTAGTCCTGGGATTAGTCCTGGGATTATTCCTCACCGGGTGCACGCCATATACCAAGCGTAGAGCCGCTGCGATCTACGACCCGGCGGAGAGCCTCACCGAAATTGTCGCCGTGCTGCGACGACACGTTCCCGACGACACGTACCGCTTCCCTCCCGGTCGCGACTTCACCGGCCGGAATGTCTATCGCTCGACGTTGCTCCGCCTCGAGAACATCGAGCGAATTCACAGCGACGAACTGCGCAGTGGCTACATGGATGCGGTGATCGATTTTTCTAAGGCGCGCAGTCTCGAGCGTTTGCGGGGCTTCGACCTCGCCGCTCGTTTGTATCGCGAAGCCGCGCGCAAGGACCGGGAACTGCGCGACGAAGCGCTGCGCAGTGCAAACATATGCGAAGCCATTTACGCGGCGAACCAAATTGGCATCGATCTCCCGGACCCGGTCGCAGCCGTTGTGGTGCCGTTGAGCATGGATACCGACGAAGTCGTGGTCCAGCTCGACCGGCGCATCGCCGAACTGCTCAACATCTTGGCGGGACTCGATACTTCCCACCAACCCAACTCCCACTACCGAGCCGTAATTCGACAGGAGATCGAGCGCGCGGACGTGATCCGCAGCCACTACTTCCTGGCCCTGCGACACGTGATCCCCGACGGTTCGATTCGCTCCGTGGCAGAACTCCAGAAGCTGCTCACGCGTCACGGCGCAAGTCAAAACCGACGCCAGCACATGCTCGAACTCGCGGATCTCTACGCCACGATTTCACGGGAGTACGTACAAGCCGTGCCACCCGAGAGTTTGCACTTTGACCCACCCAAATTTCAGGAACTGGTGGACGCCGCCGTGGGTCTATACCGCACGGTCGCCGCCCAGGATGGAACCAGTGAGAAGCTCGAGGCGACGCGGCGACTCGAAGCATTCTTGGCCTTTACCCTCCGCGTGGATCGCGATCGCTTTGCCCAGTAGACGAACTGTAAGTAGACGAGCCGTAAAAGCGCGGGTTCTTTTCGCCTTGGGCTTTGCAGCCAGCATGAGCGCGCTCGCTTGCACAACCCCCGCACAAATCGTCGAGGACAACATCCTCACGCCCCTGGTCCCCATGGCTGCCCTGCAGCCGAGCGACAGCGATCTCGCCAGCCGCGACCTGATCCGCGCCGCACTGCAGAGCGACCGCAACGGTATAGAGAGCAGTCTCGCAAGGCTGCGGAAACTCGCGGAAGACGGACTCGAGCCCGAACGCAAGCTCGCGCGCCGCATCCCGATGAGTGTCGACTTGCGCAACTCGACCCTCGACGACCCCGTGGAATACCGCGCCGCTTGTATGGCGCTCATGCGAGAGATCAAGAAGAGCGGCGTTCACGACGACCCGCGGCTCGACAGCCGACTCGAAGAATGTGTGGCCGACGACTCCCTGCGCCTGGCTCGACGGCGGATCCGGGATTCGTTCGAATCGCTTTGGGCCGATACCTACAACGCGGTCGCAGAACCGCTGAGCCAGTCTCTTTTGAGCGGAGGCCTCCTCACGCCCTACTACCTCGCCAACAGCGTGGCGAACTACCTGGCAGGGCTCAACGAACGCGACGCCTTCCCGTTGCAGTGGCGTCAGGCACTGGTTCACCGCGAACGATTCCTGGCGCACTTTCCCGACTCGGAAGAAGCTCCGGAGGTTGCGCGTCAAATCGAAAAGGCTCGACGCAAACTCAACCGCGAGCAGGCAAAGAAGATCGTCTTCCGTTCCAATCTCGCCATGAAGAACGACAACAAGCGCGCCGCCAAATGGCTGGCCGAGAGCGCGCTGGAGACTGACCCGGAAAACAAGAAAGCAGCCAAGCTCGCCGATCGGGCGAGACTCGCGATTGAACACGAACGCAGTGAGAGGATTCGCAGTCAGGAAGTGGCGTTCGACCGCTTGAGCCTCGAGGACGCGACTCATGCTACCGGGCTGCTGCTCGCGGGTTCGGATCTTGGCAGCCATGGGCTATCGCTATCGCGCATCGATGAATATGCGGACGTGGGCGTCTACGTCGCCGCCACCGCGCTGGCCGAACGCGGAGACGAGGTGGCGAGCTGGGATCGATTGCGCGATCTCGCGGGCCGAGACCCCGGCCAACATTCAATGGCGCGTCACGCCCGTACACTGGTTCGAGATTCCGCACAGAACCCCTACGGAAGATTCGAACGGGTAAAGCGCATTCAGCGCAAGAACGAGGTGCTTTGGCGCATCTTCGGTCCGTTCGCCCAGGGCCCGCGTTACCGGAGATTGCCCCAACCCTTCGCCTGGTTGCTCGACCTCCCCCTGCTAGTCAACACCGTGCTCTTCGCGCCTGTTCGATTGATCTTCTCGCCAATCAGCGAAAAACCCGATTTCGATCGACCTGTGGCGATCACGGCGTATCGCTACCTCGATCGCGAACCCGAGGGTTACTACAAAGACGAACTCTCGCGCTGGCTATTCGACTATGAGTCGAAGCGTAAAAACTGGAACGCCGCACTTCGCATGGCGGATTATTTTCCGCGCTTCGATCCCGAAGAACGCAGCGAACTCGTAGAGAAGGCCGCAGAACAACAGATCGAGATTGCACGCAGGAGTAAACGGCGGGATCGCAGGGGCTCGACCCTTCGTCAAGCGGTGCGAGAGTTCCCGGAATCTGAGGCGGGCCATCGCGCGGGGGTCGCGGCGCGGGAGCAACGGGACAATGCCACGGCCCAGAGCATTCGCATGACCCGGGGGTTCTTGATCGAGAATCCGCAGGTGTCGGGGCCTCGGGCGCTCGGTATCCGCAGTGAACTGATCGACGGAGACAACGCCAACGGAGAACTCCATCCGAGAGGAGTGAGCTTTATTGGCGGTCGCTACCTCGAGTTCGAGTTTCTCGCCGAGTCTGGCGACGAAGATGATCCGCCAAACAAAGTGCGGCAGAAAATTTCTCAGGCGCGGCTGGCTCGACTGGTTGCAATTCTGGACGACACCGCGCGCCGCAACTTCCGAGTGGATCCCGACTCCGACCTCGCTCCAGACCCCCGTCGCGAGCTGTTCATCGAACGCGCGCGACTCGGCCTGACCGAAGAAATCGATCTGCGCGCAACCGCCCAATCCAACTACGTGTTCCGGAGCGCGCGCGAGCGCTTTGGAATGGTGCGCGGACGCGATTCGCTGCTGCCCTTTGATCTGGTGGTGCGCGGCGATTTTTCAAGCGCCGGGATCGCCGCGTTTCCGCGCTGGCGAAAGCCGAGAGAAACTCCCGACGCGTTTCTCTATCGGTAGCGTGCTATCGATTCGCGGGGATCAAAGCGGTTCGCGTTTTCCTAGCACCCTGGGTTGAGTGTGGTTGATGTGGATGTCGATCACGACGCGCATGCGCGCAAAGAATTCTCGGAATCGCACTTTTCGTCCTCGGGGTGGAAGCACATCCGCAGCATTGAAACCAACTGCGTCGATGCCGCGATGCTCGGCCAGGTAGAGGGCGCGCTGGTTGTGAAACGGCTGCGAGATGATCGTCAGACGGTCCTGGCCATAAACGAGTTGAGCGCGCAACACGCTGTCGATGGTCCGGTACCCGTGGTGATCGCAGACGATGCAGTCGGCGGGCACTCCCGCCTCGATCAAGGCTTGTTTCATACTGGTCACTTCGTTGATGTCTGCCCCACGACTCGCTCCACTCGCGAGCAATCGTTCGACCTTGCCCGCGCGAAACAGCGCGGCCGCGGCCTCGATGCGCTTGGTGAAGTAGAGGTTGGGCCGACCGCTGCGCAGATTGCGGGCGCAGCCGAGCACCAGTCCAACTCGATTGGCCGGAATCTGCACGACGTCGTCGTAGCATCGACCTCGAAAGCGCTTTGGAATTGTCTGCGCCGTGTAGACCAGCGCCACGCTCCCGAACACGACCGCGAGGGGAAGTACGACAAATAGAAACAACCACATGGGATGCGAGCGCGACTAGCGCTCTTCAGCCAGGTAGGACCGAATCGCTTCCTGCCATTCCCGGGGCTTGAAGAACATGGGGCCCATACCGCTCTTGTACGCGACGTTGCCGTCTCGACTGATCAGGTAGAGGCGTTCGGGCATGGCGCCGTAGATCGTGGCGACCGCATCGTCCATTTCGTCGACCAGTGCGGGCATTTCGAGGGCCAACTTGATCATGCACGACCGGCCCACTGCCACGCGCTCTGCCAGCGATTCATGGGTGCGAAAGAGTATTGCGTCCTGCTCGTTTTCTTTGACTTGCCAACCGTCCGTTGGGTGAATCTCTTTGATGTAGACGACAAAGAACTCGACCTGATTCGAGAACTCGCGGTAGATCTCGTTGAGGGTCCCAGCCTGGGCCCGAAAAGGAGGTCAGGTGTAGCTGCCGAAGATCAGCGCAACGGGACGCGAATCGAAATAGTCCGAGAGCGTTACCGAAGAGCTTCCGTCTGGACCTTGTCCGGATAGCCAGGGCAAGGTGAAGTCTGGTGCGAGCTCTCCGGACTGAATCGTGTCGGGCTCGAGCTCGATCAACGCCTTCACGATATCCGCAGCCTTGGGATGTGACATGGCGTCCATCAGGTCGTCCACGTCCATTTCTTTCAAGCCATCTTCGCCCGCGTTGGCTTCGAGCCCGGCCTTCAATTCATCTTTCAACGCATCGATATCGAATTCGGTCATTCGCATTCCCGGTTCTGTGGGGCGCCGAACAGAGCCTAACGCGCGTCAACCACTTTCGCAGCCAACGTCCGCAGCTATTCCAGTTCTTCCGACCAGCGGCGCTGCCACATCTGCACCACGGGTTCGTTGCGTCCGATTATGACGGGGCGCCCACTAGCTTCGATCCCCCGCTGGCACTCCTCGGAAATGGGAAGATCTTCGGTTGCGAAGATATTGCGACCGAACTCGTAGATCGCGAGAGCAGCTTCTGAGATTTCGTTTTCTTCCGCGTCCCCTGAAACTTCCGAACCCAAGACTTCCGAAACAGAAGAGAAGTAGACCACAGAGCTGCCGGGGTGTTCTCCCGGCTCGACGCGAATCATCTGTGCATTGCCCTCGTTGGCGACAACCACCGTGCCGGGAAACAACGTGTGATTCACGGCAGCGCGAGGAAAATCTGGCCAGTCGGCTTCGTCCTTGTCGCGCAAGCTCTCGATGCCGCGCAAGGGAAACGCCCAGCGGGTGTGAATGCCAAACTCGTCGACAACACCGTGGCCAGTCATCAGCGGCGCAAGGCTGTCCCGGTGAAGTGTCGAAAAGTGGTACCCCTCATGGCTCAGATTGACCACCAGCTTCCAGTTGGCCGCAACTTCGAACCGTTCACTCCCCACCAACGTCATCTGCTCGAGTCCATGACCCAGGAGCGCGGACGCAATGTCGTCGAGGGCGTGTTCGACCCGCAGCGGCCCCATCCCGGGCCGCACGCCGACCACGATCAAGCCCGCGCGGTCGCTCACGGGTAGCGGCTGCAAGCTGGGGTTCGACGCTTCGGGTTCGAAGGCCTCGGCTCGACCGCGTCCAGCGAGCTTCCCGTTCAGCTCGTAGCTCCAGCCGTGAAAGCCACAAACCAACCGCTTCCGCTTGCCACAACCCGTTGCGACCCGGGCACCCCGGTGGGAGCAAACATTCAGAAAGGCCCGCAAGGTGTTGTCCTCGTCTCGCACCACGACAACGGGAACGCCCATCACCTCGGCGGTCATGAATGAACCCGGCGCGGCCACCTCCCCGGCAAATCCGATCACTTGTGGAGTATCGAAGAAGAACTGTTCGCGTTCCCGCTCCCAGCGATCGCGATCGAGAAAGATTTCGGCGGGCTCGACCATCGGGGCGTCGGCCAGATCCGTGGTATCGGCCACGACGTGTTCGATCAATCGCTTGGTGATGGCAAGCGACGACTCGCGATCCATGGATCTCTCCAATTCAGTGATTCAGCGCGAAAGATAGCGAGCAAAATCGTCGAGTACTGGCAGCACCGCGTCACGCGGCGCGGACGGCAGGCGCAGTACCGCCTCCGTAACACCGAGTTCAGCGTAGTAGTCGAGCTTGGCAGTGTCCGGTTGAACGCCAAAAGGCACGATGTGGAGGGTCGAGGGATCGCGATCGCGGGCTTCGAGAGCCGCTCGCAGGCGCGGCAACGATTCCCGTAAGCCCGCGCCGCCAATCGGCAGCCAACCGTCAGCGTACTCGGCGATGTGATCAAAGAGCTTGGGGCCAGCGCCCCCACCGATCAGAGTACGGGGCCGCGGCTTCTGTACGGGCTTGGGCCACTGCCAACTCGCATCAAAATGCACGAACTCACCGTGGTACTCCGCAACCTCGTTGGCCCAAAGCTGCTGCATAGCGAGCATGTGTTCGCGCACCTGCGCACGTCGCGTCGCATAGACAACGCCATGGTGCTCCATCTCTTCCCGATTCCAACCAAACCCGATCCCGAACACCAGCCGTCCGTTCGAAACCAGATCGAGGGTTGCGATCTCTTTTGCAAGTGTGATTGGGTCGTGTTGGGCGGGCAGGCTGATTCCGGTGCCGAGACGAATGGTCTCGGTCACGCTCGCGGCCGCGGCCAGCGAGATGTAGGGATCGGGGCTGCGCGCGTATTCTTCGCCGAGTTCATCCTCTCCCGTCGGTGCCGGCGTGCGCCGACTGGTGGGAATGTGGGTGTGTTCGGGGATGTAGAGAGAGTAGAAGCCTCGGGCCTCCGCTTCGCGGGCGAGGTCGACCGGGCTGATCGATTTGTCGGTGGCGTGGATTGCGACGCCGATCTTCATGATCCAGTTTTCCTAGAAGCTTGTGTTTGGAACGCGCGAAAAACTCTAGCAGCCGGTTGGAGCGGCGAGGGCGGGACGGGAGTGGGACTCGATTTAGGAACTGGAGGGACACGATGACGCCCCCACGAGCAAAGGGGCGATCCGCCTTGGACCGCCCCCCCGGCTTCCTGCTGGGTACACCTCTGCCACGATCTCTGCAGAAACGTCTCGGTGCTCCAGCCGCTTTCGCTCTTCGCTCGTCCTGCACAGGCTGAGTTTGAGCGAGGCACAGTTGCCGCGATCATTGAGTCGCCCTGCCTGTCGAGATGGATACGGGGAAATCGCGCAATGAATGCAATAACTCCGCAGGTGAATCCACAACCAATCTGGTGTAACCGATCAAGGGTGCGGACAGCCGAACGCACGGGTCGACCGACGGAGATTCTCAATGGATATCGGCATGAATGTGCCCGTGATGGTCCCGGGGTTGGACCGCGAAACCCTGCTGGCCTGGTGCGTGGGAATCGACAAGGGCCCCTATTCGAGTCTCGCCGTGGGCGAGCGGATCAACTTTCCCAATCTCGCCGCCATGGTGACCCTCAGCGTGGCGGCGGCGGTGACCAACCGCGTGCGCATCATGTCCTACGTGCTCATCATGCCGATGCACAACGCGGTCAACCGGGCGAAGGAGCTCGCCACCATTGACGTGATCTCGGGCGGGCGCCTGTGCCTTGGGGTGGGGGCCGGGGCGCGTGAAGAGGACTACCAGGCCCTCGGGGCGACGTTCAGCAAACGCAGGCTGTCGCAACTCGAACAACAGATCGCCACGATGAAGCGCGTGTGGGCGGGAGAGATCGTGGTCGAAGGGCCGCTGCGACCCGTCGAACCCGCTCCGCTTCAGCCGGGCGGCCCGGAGATCTTGGCGGCTTCGCTCTCCGAGCCGGCCATCAAACATGTTTCACGCTGGGCCGATGGGCTCGCGGGTTTCAGTTTCGGTCCGTCTATAAAAGAGATCGACAACAGCTTTGCGCTTGCGCGCAAGTACTGGAAAGAGTCGGGGAGAGAAAGCCAGCCGCGGCTGGTCACCAGCTTCTGGTTTGCCCTGGGGAGCGACGCCCGGGGACAACTGGATCGCTATCTCAATCGGTATTTGAATTTCTTTGAACCTGACGTGGCCCAAAAGCTGGCCGAGAGCGTGAGCTGCGACTCTGCCCAGGCCCTCAAGGACTGGGTGCGGCGCGTAGAAGACACAGGCGCGGATGAACTGAGCCTCGTCCCCACCACCTCCGATCCCGCGGAACTCGACCGGGTCGCGGACGCGCTCGGCTGGTAGGCCGCCAGCTAGCCTGCGCAGCCGAAAGGCTCCGGGCATTTACAAGACGCATCGTCTCGTATATATTAAACGCCTTCTCCGAAGGCTCAATCACCGGTTTTGACGCCGAGGCGCCCATGTCCACGACCCCCTTGCTGGATGCCATCACCGTGCTCAATCTCGCGAGCGTGGGCCCCGCTGCCCGGGCGGCGCGGACCCTCGCAGATTACGGCGCCAGCGTGGTTCAGGTCGGGCCGATCGCAAAGCAGGGCGCCGTGCAGATTCAACCTCCCTTTCACACCTATGGCGCGGGGCGTGGTCTCAAGCACATCGCGATCGATATGAAGTCGGACGCGGGGCGCGAGGGATTTTTGCGCCTGGTGGAACATGCAGACGTGATGATCGAGAGTTTTCGTCCGGGCGTCGTCGACCGCCTCGGGATCGGCTACGCGGAGGTATCCGCGCGCAACGAACGCATCGTCTACTGCTCGACTACGGGCTACGGCCAGGACGGGCCCGCTTCGAGCTGGGCGGGGCACGACATCAATTACCTGGCCATGTCGGGTTTCCTCGCCTGCACGGAACCGCGTGAAGACGGCGGGCCCCCCATTCCGGGGGCGACCGTCGCCGACAGTGCGGGGGGGGGCATGCACGCCGCCATGTCGATCATGGCCGCATTGGTGAAGCGCGGCCATGACGGTAACAACGGCAAAGGCACGTATCTCGACGTTTCCGCAACCGAAGGTGTGCTTTCCCTGATGGCGCTGGCAATCGATCAGTATCTCGCGACGGGCCAGGTCGCGGGACCGCGCCAGGTTCTCCTGACCGGGCGCTACGCGTTCTACGACGTCTACCCCACAAAGGACGGCAAGTGGGTCTCGGTCGGCGCGATCGAACCCAAGTTCTACGTAAATCTGTGTAACGCGCTGGAGCTATCGCAGTACGCGAAGTCCCAGCTGGACGACGCAATGCAGGACGAGATTCGCGAGGCGTTCAAGCAGGCCTTCCTGACCCGCACGCGAGACGAGTGGACCGAAGCCCTCGCGCCCAACGACACCTGCGTGGCACCCGTGCTCACGATTCCCGAAGTAGTCGATGATCCTCACCATGCAGCCCGCAAGATCTTCATGCAGGCCATTCACGTTGAACACGGCGAGTTTCGCCAGGTGGGTCCGATCCTCGCGGGTGGAATTCGCGACCAGCCCACCCACCAGGTTCGGCCCGCTGGGTGCAGCGACGCGTCGGAGTTATTGACCGCGGCCGGCTACGACGCAGGAGAAATTGCAAAGCTCGCGGCCGAAGGGGCGATTGAGTAGTGCCGTGCAATTTCCCTTGCGCGGCAACGAGCGGGCAGCAACGAACAGGAGCGCGACAGCATGAGTGACGCACTGCCGGAAATTCCGGCCGAGGTAAGGGACTGGATCGGTGAGGAGCGCTACCGGGAAGTAAGCGAGTTTCCGGTCGAGCAAGGTTATATCTGGACCGCGTGCGCTTCGGTCGAAATGGGCAATCCGCTTTTTTGGGACGAGAAGGTCGCGAATGAACTGACCGATGGCCCGATCGCACCGCCCACCATGATCTCGACCTGGTTTCGCCCCCACCACTGGGCCCCGGGCCGCACCAAACAGGCGCTGCCCTTGCAGATCCACTTTGATTTGAAGGAAGTCCTCGAACTCCCGGAAGCGATCATGTCCGACTACACGGTGACGTTTGGCGAGCCCGTGCGCCCCGGCGACCGGCTGCGCACTGCTCAAATTCTCCGCACCCTGAGTGACCCGAAGACGACTAAACTGGGGACCGGTCGCTTCTGGCTGATCGACGTCGTCTACACCAACCAGAACGACGAATACGTCGGAACCGAATCCTACACGGGGTTTGGCTACCGGAGGAACGCAGCATGAGCGCCGCCCTTGCAAGCCTCACCGCCAGCCAGGTCAAGAGCGGCGACGCCCTGCCCGACTTCTCGTACGACGTAACGGCCACGACCGTCATTCTCGGCGCGCTGGCGACTCGCGACACGCGCCCGATGCACCACGACAGGGACTTCGCCATCAACCACAGTGGTACCAAGGACATCTTTCTCAATACGCCCAACCAATCGACCTGGTTCGAGCGGTATGTAAGCGATTGGACGGGACCGCGAGCACGACTCGGCAAAATGCAGTTTCGCATGAAGGACTCTGTGTATCCCAACGACACCATGGTCTTTCGCGGCACAGTGCGCGAAATTGAAACGGACGACACCGGCTGTCACTGGGCAACCCTCGAGATCAATCTATCGGTCGATGAAAAGACTGTGACGGATTGCACGGTGCGTGTGGCACTCCCGGCCGACGAAAACGACAACCCCTGGAAGCGCAAGGGAGAGCGCTGGAAACCCTAAGGGCCATGCCCTGACAATCAACAGCTTATACTCTCTGCAAGCACGTCTGAAGTGCGCAGAGCCCCGCCGTAAGAGGACGACGATATGAATCTCGATTTCACCGAAGAGCAAGACATGCTGCGCGAAACCGTGCGCGGTGTGTGTGACGAACTCGCGAGCCCCGCGGTCGTGCGCGCCATGGAAGACGATCCCAAGGGTTACCCCGACGATCTGTGGAAGCAATTTGCAGAGCTGGGTCTCACGGGCATCATCATTCCCGAACAGTACGGTGGCTCGGATATGGGCATGATGGAAGCCGCGATCACCTACGAAGAGTTGGGCAGCCGTCTTTGCCCGAGCCCCCACTTCCACAGCGCAATTCTCTCAGCCAAGATTCTGCTGGCCAGCGGAAGTGAAGACCAGAAATCCGAATGGCTGCCCAAGATTGCCAGCGGCGACTCGATCCTCACTCCGGCATGGCTCGAACCTCACAACGGCTTCGGTCCCAAGGGCGTTCAGGTGCGAGCCCAGGCGAGCGGTGGTGGATTCACGATCAGCGGCACCAAACTGCACGTCCACTTTGCCAGTGAAGCCGACCGCCTGTTGGTACTGGCTCGCACGGGCGACGCCGAAGAAGATGTTTCGATCTTTCTCGTCGATCCCAGTGCAAAGGGAGTGAGCCTCATCCAGCTCAAGAGTTTGTCTTCCGACACCCAGTACCGGGTGGACTTCGACGGCGTCGAGGTTTCGCAGGGCGACATTGTGGGCAACTGGGCTTCTTTCAACGCCACCATGTACGAAGGCGTCATCCTGCTCGCGGCACTCGCGGTTGGCGGGTCCGGCCGGGCCCTCGAACTCACGGTTGAATTCGCCCAGCAACGAGAGCAGTTCGGCAAGCCGATCGCGGCCTTCCAGGCAATCTCCCACTATCTCGCCGATGCGTCGACCAACCTCGCCGGCGCTCGTACGCTCATGTACGAAGCGGCCTGGGCGAGCGGCGCGGGCAAACCGATCGCGCGTCTGGCTCCGATGGCGAAGATGTTTGCCTGCCAGACCTACCGAGATCTCACCGCGATGGCCGAGCAGGTCTTCGGCGGGGTAGGCTTTACGGTCGAGTATGACATCCAGCTATACTTCCGACGCGCCAAACAGCTGCAGATCAGTTGGTGGGACACGAGCTACCTCGAAGAGTTGATTGCGAGCGAAATGCTCGATTAGTTTTTCCGACCCGGAATGCGACCTGTCATGTCAGTCGAAGGAGTCCGCCATGATCGAAGTAACGGTGAGCAAGAGTTCTGAATCGTCCGCCGATGACGTCTACGATCTGCTCGCGGATTTTGGCAATACGAGCTGGATGAAGGGCATCGCGAAGACCGAGGTCGAAGGCGACGGAGTCGGAATGGTTCGCAACATCTACCCAACCCCGGACGGCTCGCCGGTCCGAGAGAAGTTGCTCGAGCGTGACGATCTCGCGCGCAAGGTCTCGTACACCATTACCGAAGGCAATCCCCTGCCGGTCCAGAACTACAACGCCTCCGTCACCATATCCGAGTATGGGAGTGGTTGTCGGATCGAATGGACCGGGAGCTTCGAGGCCAAGGGCGTCGACGACCCCACAGCGAAGTCGACGGTCGAGGGCATGTACGGCGTGCTGATCGATTGGGTGATCGAGGGAGCCGCAAACAACTGATCCGAAGCGGCCTACTCTGCGGTGACCTTCGCCCCTTCGACGATGAGTTCGTAGAAATATCCGTAGCCGAAGTCCCGGTCGGCACGGACGACACCGCGCACCAACACGAGATCGCCGACCGAAGCGACATCGTCGGTCGTGATCACCAGATCGTTGTCGCCATCTCTTCCCTCGGTCCCATCTTGGAGATGGATCCAGTTGGTCCCCATGATTCTCGGCGAGTACTTGACGACGCGGCCGCGAATCGCAACTTCACTCCCCGCAAGCCCCTTTCCTCCGTCAAAGACTTCGCCAATCGTGCGACCGCCGTCGGGCTTGACGATCCCTTCGAACGACAGTGCTGATGCACGCGAGACGCGGGACGGACTCGGATGAGGTGCGGAGCGATCCGTTGCGAGTTCGGCCCGGGTTCCGGCCGCCGCGACGCGAATCTTGCCGGCAAAATAGACCAGTGGAAATGTTCGCCCCAGGGAATCGCTTCGATAGTTCTGCATGGGGCTCCCGGTGGGGATCGACACCCGGTCGCCGACCTTTACCGGAAACTGCGGCGCCGCCGCCCAGACCGACCGACTTCCCGCATCGACGTGCACGTAGGTGTAACTCGACGCATCCATGGTTTCGATCACGGTTCCCGTGATGCTCCGTTCGCCAAAGGAATGCGCGCTCCTCGCATTGGACTTCGTCTGATCGACGACGGGATGACCGGGCGGCATTGCACGTTGCTGACTCTGCACCGGCGCGCCGACCAGCAGTCCCAATACGATCCCCAACCAGAGAGTGACGCTTGTCTTGTGCAACCTGAGTTCCTCGCTTCGATGTCCCACGGTGGTCGCGAACAATACATCAGGTTCAGTCGGCGGCTGTGTCGCAAACCGACGTACTGAGTGATGTAGATCACAAGAGTACACGAACGATGGACCGATAGATTTCTCAAGAATTGCGTTTTTGGGAGCAAACCTGATGAAGGACGGTCACACCGTACGAATAAAAAAACCCGATGATCATTCCGCCACCGATGACTTCTTTGCGAGGAATTGCGTGTCTCTCATCATCGAAAAGGGGCCCGCTGCGGGCGAAGAATTTGTGATCGAGCGCGAGCAGGCCATTGTGGGACGCAGCCCGAAAGCCGATTTCTGCATTTCCGACGACGCGATGTCTAAAGAACACGTTGCATTCGAATTGCAGACCGACGGATTTCGCGTGCGGGATCTGGCGAGCACCAACGGCATGAGGGTGAACGGCGCCGAAGTCCTGGTCGCCGATCTCAAGCACGGAGACTCGATCGAAGTCGGCAACGCAATGCTCCGCTTTGTCCTCGAGCCCATTGCGAAGTCGGGCAAGACGCATTGGATCAAGGATTAGCTCTGCGCGACTGGCGACCTGACGAGCGTCGACTTTCCAGGGCGCGGCGAGGAGAATTGCGGCAATGGTTACGCTGGTCGGCAAAACCCTCGGCAACTATTTGGTCGAAGACGAATTGGGCAGCGGCGGCATGGGGGTGGTGTTGCTCGCCCGGCAGGTCTCCCTGGATCGTCCAGCCGTATTGAAGCGCATCCGCCCGGAACTCCGGGAGAACCTGGAAATGGCCGAACGGTTCCGCCGCGAAGCGCGAACCGCGGCCGCCATCCATCACCCCAATGTGGTCACGGTATACGATCGATTTGTCTGGCGCGGCAACGAGTACATCGCCCAGGAGTATGTCGACGGAGCCGATCTCGCCAGCGTGTTGAAGTGCTGTGGCCCTTTGCCTTCCCGCATCGCAGCGATGATCGCCCTCGAAATCGTTCGGGGACTCGAAGCGGTCCACGACCAGGGCACCGTGCACCGCGACCTCAAACCCCAGAACATCATTGTGGGGCGACGGGGCGAGGTAAAGATTGCAGACTTCGGCCTGGCCCTCGATGCCCGGGGGGCGGGGCTCACGCAACCCGGGGTCATGCTCGGCTCACCGCCCTATATGCCCCCCGAGCAAATGCTGGGGGAACGCGTCGATGCGCGTTGCGATCTGTTTTCCCTGGGCGTTGTGCTCTACGAGCTGTTGTCGAATCGGCTTCCCTACCCGGAACCCGATTCAACGAAGTCTCAAACCGAAGGCTTGCTCAAGAGGATGGGCAAAGAACGCTATCCCCGGCTCAGCACTCACGTGAGTGGCGTGCCCCGCTATCTGCGAAAGATCGTCCGGGGTTGTCTCAGAGCGAAACCTCGACAGCGAATCGCAAGCGCTGCACTCATCCGGCGCCGACTCGAACGCGAACTCGGTCAGCCCTCCCCCACGGATCTTCGGCAGCAACTCGCCGGCTGGTTGTGGGAACACCAGGTCTTCGAATGTCGCGACAACGAGACCGTTGTGCGCACGTTTGAACCCGTCAGCGGCGCGACGACGCACAGTTGGCGACGCGTTTCGATCGCAGCCCTGCTGGCCACGGTCCTCGGCTTCGGGCTACTCGCCACGAGCGCGCAATTTGAACTGTTGTTGGATCTCGATGCAGTGCGAAAGCTTGCGCTGTACGAATTCAGCTCAATTCGCTGAGCTTCATCACCTTGGTCGTCACCAATGGGTGATCCGTCGCGCCGATCCAGCGCCAGCACATCGTGCCCAGATTGTGGCCCGCCGTTTCAATCCAGTTCGGCAGCCCCGGGTCCGTGTGGGAGATGATCAGGCGCACAGAACCATCGGGCCGGTAGCTGGCGGTGTGTTTGTTGATATGGATCGTGTGATAGCGATAGTCGAGGGACTCCATCCACCAGTTGTCGAGCTGAAAATTCCAAGTCTGACACTCGGGGATTTTTTCGGCGTCGATCACCAGGACTTCGTCGTCCGCCAGTTTCCAGGCGCTGTGGAAGTAAAAGATGTTGGGATCGCCACCGATCGCCTGGCAATAGTCTTGATCGGCGGGAGGCAGCTCGTTCATGGTCGGAACGAAGCTCTCGGACCAGTTTTCGAACATCTGGGTCGTGACGCGAAGAAACCTCGCCGCGCCGGTGAGACCGCGATCCAACTTTTCGGGAGTGAGTGGAGCCGGGCGCTCCTGATCGGCGCCGATCCGCTCGATCGTGATTTCCGCGCGCTTCTCGTTGACGCGATCCTGAAAGGTCTGGCGCACATTCAGTGAATTGCTCTCGGGCCCCATCGGAAGCCAGTTGCCTGGGTGCTCTTTCTGGCTGACGATGATTTCGAGACGACCGTCTGCGTCTATTTCCAATTCGCTCGAGTCGAGATAACCCGTTGTCTTCATGCCGCCGCCTGTGCTGTAGCGGTTGATTACCGTGCCGAAGCCCAGATAGTCGACCGTGCCTCGCGTGCCCGTAATGCGGTAGTCGTACCCGGGGTCGAGTGACGTGCTCTGGTAGTAGTTGTCCGGGTTGTCCGCGCCCATCTTGATCGTCGTGTGGCAGGGGCAGCGAAGCTCCGGAAAAGCGGGGTCGCCGTGTTCGAGAAAACTTTCGAGTCCGGAGCGAAGCATGCGGCTCAGGTAGCGATAACCCTCGGCCTTGTTGAAGGCATCATCGGGAGCGCCCGCACTCTGTACGAGTCGGCCCGCTTCCTTCAACGCTTCGCAAAAATCGTCCCAGACCTCGCCGCTGAGGACTCGCTCTTCGGATTCACTCATCGTCATTCTCCTTTTCACCTGCTCTCATTCTTCTGTTCGTGTTTCAATAGCCCCGCGAGCGGTCGACTTGCGCTTCCAACTCTTCACCGTCGAGAAAGCGGCGCAAATTGCGATAGAACGTCTCGCGAATCATCGCCATGGATCCCGGCATCGACCAGGAGATGTGGGAGCTCAAGTTGACCTGCGGATGTCGATACAGCCAGTGTCCTTCGGGCAGGGGCTCGGGCTCGCAGACATCGAGAGAAGCGCACGCGACCCGGCCATCATCGAGGGCGACCTCGAGCGCAGCTTGATCGATGATCGAACCCCGAGCGATGTTGACGAGGTGGACACCCGGTTTGACCTGGGCCAGAGCTTTTGCGTCGATCAAGTGTCGCGTCTCCGCCGTGGCCGCAGCCGCAATCACGAGATGATCGGCCTGTGGCAGCAGTTCGGCCAAATCCGACACCACTTCCACATCGGACACCCCACTCGGTTGGGCGCTGCGGCGACAGGCGATCACCCCCATGCCAAACGCCTGAGCACGGGTGGCAATCGCTTCGCCGATCGATCCCAGCCCCACCAGCCCGAGGGTCTTTCCGTGCAGTCCCCCGAGCTGGGCAATGTTCCAGTGCTCCGGCTCTTTTTTGATCCAACTTTTGGGAAGCTGCTTTTCAAAGGCCAACATCATCGCAAGGGTCCACTCCGCAACGGGGATTGCACTCGCGCCCCGGGCGCAGGTCAATACGCAGTCGCCGATGGCGTCGATCGGAAACCGATCGACACCGGTGCCGATGGTGTGAATCCAACGAACACCGCGCTTCACGACCTCGGCGAGATTCTCCGTGCCCCATGCCAGTGTGAGCAGCACTTCGCCCTCGACACCAGCGGGGATCTCTCCGGTTCGCGGCACGGTGATGAATTCGACTTCGGGAAAATCAGCGCGCCGTTCGTCGACGAAATCCGGGTTGAAATGCAGCAGAACTTTGAGCTTTTGGTCCTTCAAAGACGATCCTCCGGCGTTGACCCATGCTCGCAAATCTCACGCCAGGGTACCGCGAAAGGACCGGGCTTTTCCCGCGCTGCTCATGGTTTTGCCCGATCCTGGGCGTCCGGAGTATCCCTCGATCCAGAAGCTCAACGTCGTGGACTGGAAAACTCGTGCAGTCACAAGCTGAATCGGCCGATTGATTCCACTGATTGCCGTGCCGTGGCCCCGCGCGCGACCGCATTGGGCCCGCATCACAGGAGCCAGACTTGACGAACATTCTGGTTGTAGACGACAGTGAGGACAATCTCGCCCTGATCTCGATGTTGCTCGAGAAGGACGGGTTTGACGTCACGAAAGCACGTCGAGGCGAAGAGAGCCTCGAACTTGCGGCGCACCGCTTGCCCGACGTCATCTTGCTGGACATCGGCATGCCCGGAATCGACGGCGTGGAGACGTGCCGGCGCTTCAAGAGCAATCCTCGAACCGAGTCGATCCCCATCATCATGGTCTCCGCGAACGATGAAGACGAGCACATCCTGGCGTCCCTCGAGGCTGGGGCGTGGGACTACGTTTCCAAGCCGGTCAAGAAGAGAATTCTGCTGGCGAGGGTTCGCTCGGCACTGCGGATCAAAGAAGCCCAGGACGAAACCGCCCGACTGCTCGTCGAACTCGAGAGCCGAAACGAAGAACTCGCAATCATGAACGAGCGCTTCAAGAGCCTTGCCCTCGAAGACGGCCTGACGGGACTTGGAAACCGCCGAGCGATGGAACTCGAACTCGACAACGTTCACGCAATCGCCATGCGATTCCATCGCCCCTATTCGGTCGCGCTGTTCGACATCGATTACTTCAAACAGTACAACGATCACTACGGCCACCAGGCCGGCGACGAACTCTTGCGCAAGCTATCCGATCGCCTCACCGAATTGCTGCGAAAGTCCGACCGCATCTACCGCTACGGAGGCGAGGAGTTCCTGCTGCTGTTCCCGGAATGCCTGCCCACCGGTGCCGCGATCATCACCGAGCGAATCTGCGCGAGTGTTCTGGATCTGGGTTTCGAGCACTGCGAATCCGATGAGGGTTTCGTGACGATCAGCGCCGGGATCGCCCATGAAGCGGCGCTCGACCGCACGCGAGAGAGCTGGAAGACCGTGGTCGGAGAGGCCGACAAGGCCCTCTACATGGCAAAGGATCGCGGCCGAAATCGCGTTGTGCTCTGGCGCGCCGGCCAAGATTGAGCCCGCTTTTCGAGCGCAGTGGGCGCCACGAAACAGTCCTGGGGGAATGAAAGCATACGATACGTGCTGTATCGTAATGCGGATTGGCCTTGGATTGGAGTGGCGGCAATGAGTGCAGACAATCTCGCGAATTCGAGTGCGGGCCGGCCCCGCAGCGAAGAGGCCCATCAGGCGATTCTCGACGCCACCCTCGAGCTACTGGTCGAACTCGGCTTTTCGGCGCTGACCGTCGAAGGCGTGGCGAATCGTGCGGGAGTGGGAAAAGCGACAATTTATCGCCGCTGGACTTCGAAGCTTCCATTGATCGTCGAAGCCTTTGGACAGCTACCCGGGTTCGAAGACTGCGACACGGGAAACCTTGCCGACGATTTGAAGAAAATGCTTCGACGCTACCTCGAGGTCTTCAACTCAACCGCGCTATCAGCCGTGCTCCCGAGCCTGGCGGGCGAGCGCTTCCACAACCCCGAACTTTCAGTGCTTTTCGATCCAGTTTCCATCGATCGGCGACGCCCACTGATCGCCGCCTTTGAACGCGCTCGCGAGCGCGGAGAGCTCGCCAGCGACATCGACCTCGAACTGGCAGCCGACCTCGTGGTAGGTCCCATCGCAGTCACCCTCTTCTTCAAGGGCGGCCGCATTAAACCCGAAATGGTCGACCCCATGGTCGACCTGGCCCTCCGCGGCCTCCACACCCACTAACCCCGCGCCGCAAGCTCGCGCAAAACAAATTTAGTCACCTTGCCCGAAGCGTTAACCGGCAGTTCCGACACGATCTCAACCCGGCGCGGAACCTTGTAGTTCGCCATGTTCTCTCGACACCAGGCAATCACCGACTCCGGCGTCGGGTTCGCACCGGGCGCCGGAACGACAAACGCCATCCCGACCTCCCCCATGCGTTCGTCAGGAATTCCGATCACGGCGACCTGTGCGTACTCCCCGCTGCCGTAGAGCGCGCTTTCAATCTCCGCCGGATAGCAGTTGAAGCCACCGGCGATGTACATGTCCTTGATGCGATCGGTGATCTTGATGTAGCCAGCGTCGTCCATGATCGCGACATCCCCCGTGTGGAGCCAACCCTCGCGATCGATCGTCTTTTCGGTTTCTGCGGCATCGCCAAAGTAGCCCCGCATCACGTTGTACCCGCGCACCCACACTTCACCCGGCTCGCCCCGCGGCACTTCGTTGCCGTGCTCGTCCACGCACTGCACCTCGACATCGGGAATCGCCCGGCCTGAAGTCGTTGCGATGGTCTCGGGGTCGTCGTCGAAGCGACACATCGTCGCAATGCCGGAGGTCTCGGTGAGCCCGTAACCGGTAATGATCGTCTCAATGCCGAGTTCGTCCTTCATGCGGTGAATTAATTCGACCGGTGTCGGTGCCGCGCCGGTGACCGCGAGGCGCAGACACGAGATGTCATGCTTTGCGAGATCCGGGTAGGCGAGCATGCTCTGATAAATGGCTGGCGCACCTGGAAACACGCTGATGCGATCCCTGGCGATGCGCTCGAGAATGACCGAGACGTCGAAAACTTGATGGGGGATCGCCGTAGCCCCCCGCATCAGACATGCGAGCCATCCGGCCTTGTAGCCAAAAGAATGAAAGAACGGCATTACGATCAGGTACCGATCACCCTGGCGCAGCCCCACGACTTCGCTCCAGGACATGAAGGCGCGGATGTTCTGCCCATGGCAGCTCATCACGCCCTTGGGACTGCCGGTGGTTCCAGAAGTAAAGAGAAGATCCGACAGATCGTCGGGCTTGACCGCAAGCGCTCGCTCACGGGCTACGTCCGCGCAAACATGCGCACCCTCGGCGAGAAAATCACTCCAACCCACGGTACCTGCAGCCTCTCCGCGCAGGGTCACGATGCGTTCGAGATCCGGAAGATCCTGGCTCGCGAGCATCTCGACGTACTTGATGTTGAGAAAGTTGCTGCCGAGGGTCTCGCCCATCGTGCACAATATTTTTGCGCCGCTGTTGCGCAGGATGTACGCGGCTTCGCTGCCCTTCAATCGCGTGTTCAGCGTGACCAACACGCCGCCCGCCATCTGGATACCGATCGCGGCAACCACCCATTCCCACAGATTCGGAGCCCACACGCAAACGCGATCTCCGGGCAAGATGCCCGCGGCGATGAACGCGCGCGCAGCACCGAGCCCCGCATCGGCGAGCTCGCGAAAGCTCGTGACGACACCCTCGTCCTCGATCGCGGGCGCATCTGCGAATCGCTCGGCTGCGCCAAAGACGAGTCGCGGAATGGTTTCTTCCATGGGTCGGGGGCTCCGTTGACTCAAAGGCGGGGACTCTGAATGCGGACCGATCGTTCTGCCAAGTGGGTCTCGTCTCTCGTCGGACGTCGGGCACCTGGAGGACGGGACGCGGCCCACAGGCTTGCACGCGGGTCGTATCGTATCGTAACGTAAAGCTCTCTTCGAGAATCCGTACCTGCCGTACCGCACTCCCCCGCTCCCTACAATGCGGGCAGTGCGGCGGGCAGTAGCAGTGCGGCGAGCGATCTGACCCGGTCCAGGAGGCCCAAGCATGAAGTTTGGAATCATTCCCGGTTACTACGCAGCACCGGTCGCGACCGCCGAATACGCATCGGGCTTCGCCCGCCTCGCCGAAGACCTGGGCTTCGAATCCGTCTGGCCCGTCGAGCACGTGGTGATGCCGGAGCATTACACATCGCGTTACCCATACGCGGCCGACGGTCGCATGCCGATCCCCGACGCGGACATTCCCGATCCGCTCATCTGGAATACCTGGGCAGCCGCACAGACTACCCGCCTGATCGTCGGCACGGCGATGGTGATCCTGCCCCAGCACAACCCGGTCGCCTACGCGAAGACACTCGCGAGTCTCGATGCTCTTTCCGGAGGGCGCACGATCCTGGGGGTTGGCATCGGCTGGCTCAAGGAAGAAGCCGAAGCTGTGGGCACCGATTTTTCGGATCGCGGAGCTCGAACCGACGAATACATCGAAGCCATGAAGGTTCTCTGGCGCGACCCCATCGCGAGTTACTCGGGCAAGTACGTGTCGTTCAGCGAGGTCAAGTGCAACCCGCGACCGGTGCAGAAAGGCGGAGTCCCGATCCACATCGGCGGCCATTCGAAGGCTGCCGCGCGTCGGGCCGGACGACTCGGCGATGGCTTCCTCCCGCTGGGCGGCAGCATTTCTGAACTGGGCAAGTTGTTCGAGGTGGTCGAGGCATCGGCGCGCGAAGCGGGGCGTGACCCGAGCGCTATCGAACTCACCTACTCGGGAGCCGCCACTCATGACATGGCTCTCGAGATCGAACAAGCGGGCGCCCAGCGAATGCTGATCGCATCGGTGGAACCGGACCTCGAATCCGCAAAGCGCAGCCTGGGTGAGTTCAGCGAACAAGTCATCGCGAAGTTTGGCGGCGCCCCATCGTGAATACCCGCTTCAGCAAAGAAGACGAAGTCTTCCGAGACGAGATCGCGAGCTGGCTGTCCCAACATCTGCAGGGCGATTTTCACAGCGTCATGGGACGCGGGGGTCCCGGTGACGAAAACGCGCTTTTCGAAGAACGCCACGCCTGGGAAAAGAAACTGGGGGAAGACGGCTGGATCGGCATCGGTTGGCCCAAGGATGTCGGTGGGCGCGACCTGAGCCTGAACCAGCAGGTGATCTTCTACGAAGAGTATGCCCGGGCCAAGGGACCCGCCCGGGTCGGACACATCGGTGAAGGCTTGCTCGCTCCCACGCTCATCCACTTCGGAACCGACGAACAGAAACAGCGCTTCTTGCCCGGCATCTTGAGAGGCGAAACCATATGGTGTCAAGGATACAGCGAACCCAACGCGGGCTCGGATCTCGCCAACGTGCAAACCCGGGCCGAGCTCATGGGCGACGAATGGGTATTGAACGGGCAAAAGGTATGGACCTCTGGCGCGGCGTGGTCCGATTGGTGCTTCGTGGTCTGCCGCACGGATCCCGAAGCGCAGCCGAAACACCGCGGGATTTCGTACATCCTGGTGCCGATGGATCAAGCTGGCGTCGAGATCCGCCCGATCGAACAAATGACCGGCGATTCCGAGTTCAGCGAAGTCTTCTTCAATGATGCCCGAACTGCTGCGGACAACATCGTGGGCGGCAAAAATGGCGGTTGGAAAGTGGCGATGGGCACCCTCGCCTTCGAGCGCGGCGCTTCTACTCTCGGCCAACAGATGTTGTTCAACAACGAACTCGAACAGATTATCGAGATCGCCAAACGCAATGGAAAAGCCAAGGACCCCGTGATGCGACAGCGCATCGCAAACGCCTGGATTGGCCTGCGCTTGCAGCGGTACAACGCGCTCCGGACGCTCAGTCGTGACGAGGGCGGTGTCCCGGGCCGCGAGTCGATGATCACCAAGATTTTTTGGGCCACCTGGCACCGAGATCTCGGCAAACTCGCAATGGACGTGATGGGTGCCCACTCTGAAATTACCGAGGGGGCGCCATACCAGTTGAATGCGCTCCAGCGCATGTATCTCTTTACCCGCTCGGACACCATCTACGCCGGGTCGAACGAGATCCAGCGCAACATCATCAGCGAGCGAGCACTGGGTATGCCTCGCGAACCGCGCCCGACTTGAAGCCCAGAGAGAATTCCAAAAGGAGAACTGGCGATGAGCAAAACTCCGCCCCCCTATGTCGAGGGACACGGCCTGCTCACCGGAAAGACGGTGCTCGTAACTGCCGCCGCCGGGAAGGGGATCGGCTTTGCAGCCGCAAAGAAATGCATCGAAGAAGGTGCGCGGGTGATGATCAGCGACATCCACGAGCGCCGGCTCGCCGAAGCGGCCGAGACTCTCGAGAAGCTCGCTGGCGATCGCGTGCCATCTCGCCTGTGCAATGTGACACAGGAAGAAGACGTCCGGGGGCTGGTCGAAACCGCCATCAGCGAGTTCGGCCAACTCGACGTCCTGATCAACAACGCGGGCCTGGGCGGTACGGCGAACGTCGTAGACATGACCGACGAGCAATGGCACACGGTACTGGACGTTACTTTGACGGGAACATTCCGAATGACACGTGCGGTATTGCCGCACATGATGGAGCGCGAGAGCGGGGTGATCGTAAACAACGCCTCGGTGCTGGGCTGGCGTGCTCAGGTAGGTCAGGCACATTACGCGGCGGCCAAGGCCGGCGTGATGGCACTCACTCGTTGCTCAGCTCTCGAAGCCGCCGAATACGGGATTCGCATCAACGCAGTTTCCCCGAGCTTCGCGACCCACCCCTTCCTGGTGAAGACCACACCCAAAGAAACCCTCGACCAGCTCGAAGCCCAGGAAGCCTTTGGCCGGGGGGCACAGCCGTTCGAAGTCGCCAACGTGATGGTGTTTCTCGCGAGTGACTACTCTTCGTACATGACCGGCGAAACCGTCGCAGTGAGCAGTCAACGCGCCTGAGCAGAAGAACAATTGAGCAGGAGTCAAAGCATGGATACGCGTTCTGGATTTGTTGGCAGCATTGGGAATACGCCGCTGATTCGGCTGGATCGGGTTTCCAATCTCACCGGTTGCGAGATTCTTGCCAAGGCCGAGTTCCTCAACCCGGGCGGTTCCGTCAAGGATCGCGCCGCATTGGCGATCGTGCTGGATGCCGAGAAGAAGGGAGAGCTCCGGCCGGGCGGAACCATCGTCGAAGGCACCGCGGGCAATACCGGGATCGGCCTGGCGTTGGTGGGCAATGCTCTGGGGTACCGCACGGTGATCGTGATTCCCGACACCCAGAGCCAGGAAAAGAAGGACATGCTCCGGCTGTGCGGAGCAGATCTGCGCGAAGTCCCGGCGGTGCCGTACAAGAACCCCGAAAACTTCGTGCACGTCTCGCAACGCCTCGCCGAAGAACTCTCGAAGACCGAAGAAGCCGGTGCAATCTGGGCGAACCAATTTGACAACCTCGCCAACCGCCAGGCCCATTTCGATTTCACGGGGGTCGAAATCTGGAATCAGACCGACGGCAAGGTCGATGGGTTCATTTGTTCAGTGGGCACCGGCGGGACGCTTTCCGGAGTGGGGATGGCGCTGAAGGAGCGCAACAAAAACGTCGTGATCGGACTCGCAGACCCGATGGGCGCCGCAATCTACAGCTACTTCAAGTACGGCGAACTGAAGTCGAGCGGAACCTCCATCACCGAGGGCATCGGCCAGGGACGCATCACCGCCAATATCGAAGGAACCCCTCTAGACGAGCTGTACCAGATTCCCGACGAAGAGTGGCTGCCGATCGTCTTCGACTTGCTCAAACTGGACGGCTTCTGTGTCGGCGGTTCTAGCGGGGTCAATGTCGCGGGAGCGATTCGACTCGCAAAGGAGATGGGGCCGGGACACACGATTGTGACCATGCTTTGCGACAGTGGAACTCGCTACCAGAGCAAGATGTTCAATCCCACATTCCTGAAAGAGAAGGGGTTGCCGTTTCCGGATTGGTTGTAGGGGTGTGGAGTTGGTTGAGGCTGTCGATTGGGGGTCAGGTTTCGAGCCAGTTTGTGAGTCTGGAGCATAGGTCTTTTAGGCCGGGTCCTGTTACGAAATAGTGGTCGGTCTTGTCTAGTACTTCGAAATTTACGCGATCCAGTCCCCTGGCAATCTCTTCGAGTTCGCGTGCTGGTGCCAGTGTGTCGTCATCTCCCACCGCGATGAATACCTTGCCCTTGAAGCTTTCGAGGCGGGAACGATCCAGCATGGAGGGCGGTGGCGCGACGAGGGCCAGCCGACGGACGGTTGTGCGATCTGCAGCGACAACTGCCGTGATGCCTCCGAAGGAATAGCCCGCCGCGACCAGGGGTGGGGATACGGATTCCTCGAGAAAGTCGAGCGCCGCACAGTAGTCTTCGCGTGCGTCTTCTGGAGCGCCGCTCGCTTCCCCGGTACTGGCCCCGATCCCGCGCCAGTTGAAACGCAGACTCGCAATGCCGGCCTTCTCACAGGCAAAGGCAATTTCATTGACGACGGGTGAATCCATGCTGCCGCCGTACAGCGGGTGGGGAGGCGCGATCACCGCACCGCCGGTTTCCGTACCCAACCCGACCCGGTAGAGGGCTTCGAGCACCCAACCCACACGATCATTTCGATCCGCCAGCGCGATCGTCGCCGGTCGCTCCATTCGATTCGCCACGTCTGTCTGACTCCTTCGACCCGCCAGGTGAGCGCTGCATCACCCACCACTCCACAACACCACACAACAACACCACAACAACAGACTGCCGCGCCAACCCCCCTGCGGCTACCCTCACAGCGTATTGAAAAGGAGGCGTCATGGCCGTGGTGGGGCGATACCGAGGCAAGTTTCTCGAGATGGTGACCGAGGAGGTCGTGCTTCCCAACGGCCGCACGGCCACCCTCGACCTGATCCGTCACCCGGGCGCAGCTGCGGTGGTTCCGTTCCTGGACGACGATCGCGTGCTGCTGATCCGCCAATTCAGGCACGCGGCCGGGGGAACGATTTTCGAGGTACCCGCGGGCAAACTCGAACCGGGGGAAGAGCCCATAATTTGTGCAGGTAGAGAACTCGAGGAGGAAACCGGCAAGAAGGCCGGCCGCATCGAGCCTCTGGGGTCGATTTTCACTACCCCGGGCTTCACCGACGAGCAAATCTACCTGTTTGCCGCCTTCGACCTCGAGGATGTCCCTCAAGCCTTAGAGGACGACGAGATCATCGAGCAGGCGCCCATGACCCTCGAAAGTGCCCTGGAGCTCATCTGGTCCGGGGAACTGACCGATGCAAAGAGCATCATTGCGCTGATAAAAGCCGCGCGACTCCTGGGCCGACTCGATGGTGCCGGCGCCTGAAACGGGCTAATTGCTCATTTTCGGCCAACGTTGACGGAACTAGCCAGAATCCGTAGCCTTTTTTTGTCCGTTGGGTGAGGCGCCCCGCCTTTGGACGAACCCGAGGCACGTTTGCCAGTCGATTCGTCACGACGAATAGATCCACCCCCATCACGCTTGAGCCTGTAGAGGTTCCTCGAGTCCAGAGATCAGGAGTGCTTATTTGTGTACGGCCGAGGTAACCAGATGGGGTTCGGACCCCCGGTAACTCCAAACATCATCAAGAATTTGATCATCGCGAACGGCGTGGTCTTCATCGCTCAGTATTTGACCAAAGGACTCGTGTCCGACTGGGCGGTCGTCTCGCCGGCTTCGGTCTGGCTCAACTTCGAGTTGTGGCGCCCGTTCACCTACATGTGGCTCCACTCCGTAAATTCTCCCTTTCACATCATTTTCAACATGTTCGCCCTGTGGATGTTCGGCAGCCAGATGGCCCTCCACTGGGGTGAGCAACGCTTCATCCGCTACTACCTCATATGTGGCATCGGCGCCGGATTCCTGATTGCGACCGTGCCCTTTATCCCGGTGATCATGGGCATCAGCCCGCTGACCCACGCACTCATGATTCCAACCCTCGGCGCCTCGGGCGCGGTCATGGGATGTCTTCTGGCCTATTCCCTCACCTGGCCCAATCGAACCATCCAACTCATCTTTCCGCCGATCCCCATCAAGGCGATCTGGTTGATTCCTTTTCTGTTCTTCATGGAGTTCAGCTCTGGCCAACAAGGCGTGAGCCACGTCGGACACCTGGGCGGCGTGTTGGTCGGCTGGGTGTATCTCGTGCGCGAGGGGCGCACCCCCGGTGCACCGACAATCGCTACCCTCAAGTTGAAATGGCGTCGCTACCAGATGCGCCAGAAGCTGCGCGCGGTTCACGAAGAAGAGCGCCGTGAAAGAAAAAGGGAAGATGATGACCACACGTATCATTAGACCGCGCCCTCACCCACGTCACGTTTGCGCGCCTGCGAGTGTCTGGTAGTGGGCGCCCATCAGCACGGACGCGGCGAACGATCGGGAACCCGCCTTTCGAACGGTTTGCTCGGCGGATTTCTCCGCGGCCTGGTGAATGGGATCCCCTGGGGCGAAGCGGCCGAGGGCGAAGAAACCCTACTGCTCGAGGTGCCGGAAAAGAACGTCGTTCACATTCACAACGCCAACGGCCGAACTGCGATCATCGGCGAGGAGCGTGACGACATCGAAGTGACGGCCACCAAGCAAGCTCGGGCCGAATGTCCGATCGCGGCGGCAGAGTTGATCGGCACGATGGGCGTCAGCGCGGAAGAGGTGGCGGGCATCCTGGAAATTGACATCGAGATTCCGCGCAAGTGGAATCGGCACGGTCGCGTGGCACTCACGATTCGAATTCCAAATCATGTACAGATCGAAGTTTCGTCTGCGAACGGCAAGGTCAACGTTTGCGGCATGCGGGCCAACGTCCACGCGCGTTCGGATAACGGCAGCGTCTGTATCCAGGACGTGATCGGCGATCTGACCCTGAGCGCGGCCAACGCCAAGGTCTGCTGCGAGCATACCTGCGGCCTGCTCGAGGCGCGGTCGAGCAACGGCAATGTAGAGCTACACGATCACACGGGCGGGATCGACGCCATGACCTCGAACGGATCGATTCGCGCTTCGGTCGCAAAACTTTCAGAGGACGGCGTCAAGCTCGCGACCAGCAACGGACGCATCGTGCTCGATCTTCCAAAAGATCTCGACGCTGAAATGGACATTCGCGTCGACAACGGCGTGATCCGCAACGACCGCACGATAGATTCCGACATCCCTCAAAGCGCGGGTCGGGTTCGCGGCAAGCTCGGGCTCGGCGGCCCGATGATCAAGCTCCGCACCTCGAACGGTACGGTCTCGATTCACTGATCCCCAGCGCCTGTCCATCTATGTGCGCCCAAGTCACCAGCCTGCAGTTTTCGGGTTATCTGCGCGTACCGCCGACCCGGTGCTCGACTTCCACGCCTTCGAGTTCAAACGTGACACCGATGGGACCAATCTCGCTGAGTCTCAGGGGTCCGAGAAAATCGCCCTCGCGCAGCTCCACGGTTCGAATCTCGCCACCTTCCTCGACCGAAAATTCGGCGCGGCGGCGCTCACGCCTCGGATGCCAGACGGTGCTCACCACCGCGACTGACGGCACGGGTTCACGCGCGATCTCGGGCAATGCAGGAGGGGCTGATGCCTCGACCGGTTCATCCTGCACCACGGGAACCGGCAAGGGCTCTGCCGGCGCAACTTCGACTCGCACCGCCGCGATCTGAACGGGTTCGGGTTCGGCTGGCGCGGGTTCCTCGTACGCGACCTGCGACCGAACATCTATGGGTGCGCGGGTCATGCGCGCTTCGCGCGCGGCCGCCAGTCGCGAAATCGGGCCTTGTTGGCGGTTGTATATGGCGACTGGTGTCGACTCGGCCGACTCGACACGATCAAATGTCGACGCAGCAGTTTCATCGAACGCGGTGTCTCGCCGCTTCAATACGTCCGCCACAATCACGACGCTGGGTTGTTCTGCGAGATCTGGCGTGGATGCAGGAGCGAAGTCACTCGGTGCGGCTGCGACATCGGCCATGACTTTGGCCGCGTCTTCCATCTCGACATCGGCCGTCATCGCTTCGCTCTGCAAAGCAAACAGGCTCGTCTGCCAATAGGAGAGTGCCACGAGGGTGACCCCTACACCCGCAACTCCCGAAAACAGCACCGCGGTCACCACCAGAGCGACACGCCGCCAGGGTCGCGATCTCTCGCTGCCTCCCTGGGACCGGCCCCGAGCCAGAATCTGACGGTCGAGTTCCATGGAGCTCGCCCCGGGCCGCTCGGGTTGGTCTTCTTCCAGTTTTCGGAGTGCTTTGAGGATCGTGCTCATCCTGCACCTCTCTGGTCGAGCAGCCGCGGGCCCTGATCGCGAGGGAGCTTCTCCCAGACGATCAGTGCCTCGCCATCCCACTGGTGATCAATTTCGACAACGGGAACCTTCAGAGAATCGAGGCCGGTGACCCCGAAGAGCAACGCACTGTCGTTGTCGAGATGTCGCAGCGCCACGCTGCGCAATCCTCTTTGTTCGGTGCGCAGCGAAAGCATCACTGGGTGGTTCATCGCGCGAAGTTCTTCGAGGGTGGCACCGTGAACTCGCAACACCGAGAGACCGCGCCCTTCGAGGTGGGTCGCAATGTCCTGGTCATCCAATGGAGTGTCCAACGCGGGGAGGAGATCAAAAGAAGCGAGTATCGCGTTGAGGGCAATTGCGCGCCCCGCGGCTGCGTCCTGATGATCGAGCAGGCGTCCCAAAAAACTCCCGGGCAACAGGGTATTGCGCAGGCGTTCGGCGCGGCTTCCCACCGGTCCGGGTGTCAGGGCCTTGCTGCCGCGCAGGGTGTCCGATTCAGGCGCTTCAACAGGGATCGAAGCACCTTCCAACTCGGCTGCGGGGATGCCACTGGTGTCTGGTCCTGGAGTCAAGGGCGCAGGAATGGGAGTCGTCACGGGGCCGGTTTGTTCAATCGAATCCCCGGCGTTCAACGCTCCGAATGCCGTCTCCTCGGGGGATAATTCCGTCTTCGCTGCGGATACCGGAGCCAAATTCGTTCGCGAGCCGAAATTTACGGCGACCAGACTGCGCAATGAATCGGAGTGTCCCACCAAGTTGCCCAGGACTCCCGCGAGCACGAACAACCCGAGGGCCATGGCGATCCGCAGAGCGACAAGCGATGTGCGGCGCGGTTTTTTGATTCGCCCACCTTCGTCAATCTCGCGCGCCGCCTGACGCACGATGCCGGGGCCAATCCGCGCAGCATTTGCGCCGTAGCCGGCCAGCAGACTTCGGTCGGCCAGAAGATTGATCCGACGAGGGACTCCACCCGAGCGTTTGTAAATTTCTCGTTGGGCGCTCGAGGTAAAGATTGGGCGCTCTCCACCGGCCGAAACATAGAGTCGATGCGCCACGTAGGCGCTGGTCTCGACCCGGGTCAGCGGCGTCAAAAACCAGCGGACGCTGATGCGTTGGCGCAGTTGGCGCAACTCATGGGAGTCGAGTTTGCGGTCGAGTTCCGGCTGACCCAACAACACAATCTGGATCAGTTTGCTGTTGGCAGTCTCGAGATTGGACAGCAGGCGAATTTCTTCGAGCACGTGTGCGTCGAGGTTCTGGGCCTCGTCGATGACCAACAGCACCTGTTGGCCGCAGCGCTTTCGTTCGAGCAGAAATTGGTTGAGTTGATCGTTGAGCGCGTGGCGCTGGTGTCCGGCCGGATCGAGTCCGTACTCGTGAGCAATCGCCTGCAGCAACTCGGTCGCGGAGCGCGGAGGATTGAACAGGTACGCCACTTCGGTTTCGGGGCCAAGCTCTTCGATCAACGCGCGACACAGGGTCGACTTGCCCATCCCCACCTCACCCGTCACCGCAATGAAGCCCTCACCCTGATCGATCCCGTAGCGCATGTGTGCCAGCGCCTCGCGGTGAGAATCCGCAAAGAACAGGTAGCGAGGGTCAGGGCTCAGAGAAAAGGGCTTTTCGAAAAGCCCGTAAAACGCGGTATACATCTCGATTGATATCCGGTGTGCGATTGTAACTGATGGATTCCGAAAGACATTATTCGAAACTCGCGGCGGTCTCCCCAGAATGGATGAAGTGAAGGACACAGTAGTTCACAGTCCAGCCCCAAAAGCGCCCTGCGCCATGGGAGTCGATCTGGGCGCCACCCTGGCAAAAATCGTGTTCCGCGACTCCAGTGGTCAGTTGCATTTCGAATGCCTCCCGGCTCCCGAAATCGATCGGCTCAAGCAGCGCATTCTCTCCCTCGAGCCCGAACACGTGGGTTTGACCGGCGGCGGAGCTTCGCGGCTCGCCGAACTGCTGGACATTCCCTGCCAGCGCCACGACGAGTTTTCTTCCTGGGGCGCCGGGGCCCGGCGACTGCTCGATGCCGAAGCCTGGTCGGGCGATTCTCCCAGCCTGTTGATCTCGCTCGGCACCGGAACCTCGGTGTTGCTGATGGACGGCGACTCGACAACCCGCATAGGTGGCACGGCGATCGGGGGCGGAACCATCCTGGGTCTGGCGAAAGCCATGATCGGGACCCATGACTTTGATGAGATTTGCGCTCTTGCCCAAGCTGGGGACCGGACCCGCGTTGACCTGATGGTGTCTGACATCTATCGCCCCGGTGAAATCAACTTGCCCGACGATCTCACCGCTGCCTCATTCGGCAAGCTCGGCACGATCAGCGATACGTCGGGCGGCAAAGAACCAGAGAATCTCGCCGCCGCAATTCTCGGGCTCGTGGGTGAAAATGTCGGTCTGATCTGTGGCGGCTTGTCCTATGTGAGCAAAGCAGAGCAGATCGTGTTTGGCGGATCGACCTTGCGCGGCAACCCCTTCTTGCGCGATGTCCTGGCCGCGAGAACCCATGACATGGGCCGCAAGCCACTGTTCCTTCCCCATTGCGAGTTCGGCGGCGCCACCGGCGCGCTCATTCTTTGCGACCTCGAAGCTTGAGCCGCAACCCTGCTCCACAAATGACGAGCCCCCCACCTCGTTCGAGCTCACTAGAGCTAGTTCGATGATGAGGGGCAGGTCAATTCGCGTTACTGATTTTGCGACTAGGAGTTCGAATCCCGCAGTGCTGGCTCCGTCGGCGATTCGTCGTCGGGTCGGCTCAGGTTTCGCAGGGCGCGTTGGGTTCGTGCAATTGCGGCACGCTGTACCCGCAGTTCCTCGGTCTGGGCCGCGACTTGTCGCTCGAGTCGCTCCTTCGCTTCACTGACTTCGTCGAGCCGCGCTTCCATCGCCGCCATGCGCTGTTCAAACTCGCGCAGCATGCGCATCGTGTCCGAGCTGTCTCCAGCACCCGGAATCGGGGGCATCGTGTTCACGACCGTATCTTCCGTCGAATCTCCGTAGGCTTCCATGTTGTCTCCTGAGCCTTCGGCGCTTGGCGCGTCGGGCATATTGACTGGTGTGTCCGTGTCTTCGGCTGCGAGTGATTCCGTCACCGAGGTATCGAATAAACCTTCTCCGGGTCCCGAGTCGGCAGATACCTTTGCCACCGGGATATCCGCGTCTTCAGCGGCGGTGTCCGAGTCGAATTCGTCCACAACAGTCGCAATCGGAATCTCCGCTGTTTCTTCCGCTTGCGAGGGTGCATCGACGAGTTCCGAAGCGTCGTTGATCTCTGCAAACGGATTGTCGGTCGAGAACGGATCCTGCTCTAAATCATCTTCGTCGAGCAGTTCCGCACCACCGCGGCGACGCATCATGAAGAACGTGCCGCCACCGACTAGACCCAGCAGTGCCAGACCTCCGCCGATGTTGGTGGCCGTGAGCAGCGATTTAGACTGAGGAATTGCAGCCGGCGCGGTGGGCATCGAACGCGTGTTCTTGGCAGGCTTCTGACGTGCCGGTGGAGGCGGTGTCTTTGCCGGCACGGTGACCGATGTCTTTGGCGCTACAGCCACAGTCCTTGCGGGCGCTTTGGGCACAACGACCGGAGGCTTTTTGGCGACCATCGCAGTGGGCTTTGCCGGAGCAACCGCCGTTGGCTTCGCAGCGGGCCTTGCCGCAGGTGCGACCGCGGATGGTTTTGCTACCCGCCCAGGCACCGCACCGTGATTGAGCGAAGCAACCGGAGGGTTGGCTTCGACCTGCCACGTGGTCCGCGACACACTTGCGATCTTGGGCGGCGCAGCCGCCGGAGCAGCCTTTCCCGTCGGTGTAGTCGTTGGCGTGTCTGCCTTCGCGGTCTTTGCAGCTCTAGCCGGTGCGAGCACATCCAATACGATTCGCGGCGGGCTTCCGAGGATCATCTCCTTGACCCGCAGCTTGCCGGCGCCGAGACGAATGCGCGCCACCGACTGGCTGCCCTTACCGGTGAGCCGAACTCCCTTGACCAGCGACTTGTCAAGCGACTTTTCCTGGTCGACAGCACTCGCGTCCAGGGTCACTACGAGTTCTGTGCTCCCGTCTTCGAGCACGTTCTGCTCCAGGCTATAACCCGCGGGCGCGTCGAGTTCGAATACGACTCGCGTGAAGCCCGCATGTCGTCCCAGTCGCATATCTACGACTTCAGCAGCAACGGCCGCTGTAGACATTGCGCAAAACCCAATGGCGAACACCGAAGAAAGTAAACGGAACATCGCTCGACGCGATCGCCCCCTTTTCCCCGGCACGCCACGAGCTTTTGCCCGTTTCATTCCGCAATTAACATGCATATCGATAGCGACCCCTGAGTTTCCAGAGCGGTGCCGCACCGTGCCCCACGGTGCATTCGGCGCTCACCCTGCGCATGAATGAACATGCGATTTCTTCCGACCTAACGCGCTCCGATTCAAGAACTTGCACATTTCTTTTCGGGTCGGGGGGTTCTGTCTTTAACTCGGATTGATCGATTTGATGACTGAATTGGTTTCGGGGAAGGTAGACCGCAGTGGAAACGCGAACACACGTGGCTAAATAACCCCATTTTGGCTGTCCGGTCGTCCTTCGTGTTCATCGTCGGGCCTCTTTCCAGTCACTAGATCTTTCTTTCTAGTTACAAGGCCGTTAGCTCAGCTGGGACCTGGAGGGACCTCGGGGGGGCTGGATCCGGCTGAGGCTCACGCGCGGCGAGGCTACCACGCCGGATTGCACGAGTCGAACAAATCGGCCCATCTCAGTCGCAGAAAAGAACATGCAGCACCCCCTGCGAGAAATGAGAACGCGCAATCGGCTTGCCGGCGATCGACGAGGGTAAAGAAATACGCCGCGCGACATCGCGCACCCGTAGATGAAGCTCGCTTCCGGTGCTGAGAAGCTCAATCTCGTCTTTTTCGATTCCATGCAGATCAATTTCCAACAGCGTCTGCCGACCCTGTTTTCGCACGCGAAATGGCCGGGCACGGGTCATGACCTCGGCGGGATCTCGCGCGTTGTAGACTTCGCTCGCTAGCTGTTCGAGGGCGGGAATTCCGATGATCTCTCGATTGTGTAGGGGCGCCGTGAATTGGGGAATCGGAAACGATTCAGCGATCTCGGCCAATCCGGTTGCTTCGCGTTCCGCCCAGCGCGCGAAATAGCCATCCGCGGCACAACTCGGCAAAACCCGATTGATCAGCACCGCGTCGGTCGCAACACCGTATAGGCCGAGATACGCGTACGTTCGCCGAGATTCTGCGATCACGACCTGGGCCGGGTTGACGATGAGTCGCGCGCTCGTTCGTGTGTTGTCCATCAAAATCTTACGCACATCCGAGACTTCGCGATAGAGCTGCTCGAATGCGACGAAAAACTCTTCGCTCGGCAACAAGCGCCCAGCGTTGATGCCGCTGAGTAGAGGACCATTCAGCAGAGGGCGGAGGAGCTGGGCGCCCTTTCGCTCGAACTCGAAGAAGTGCTCCATGAAGATCTCGAGCACGTCTGGATAGCGCAGCATGCGCAGGGCCGAACCGGTTGGCGCGCAGTCCACGACGCAGACGTCGAATTCACCGCTGGCTTCGACTTCGCACACGGCTCGCAGAGCCATGAGCTCTTCCAAACCGGGAAAGACCAGCAGTTCTTCGACCACCATCTCGTCGGCTTCATCGCGCAAGAGCTCACGCAGCCAGTTTTGAATTTCGAACCATGAGTGCGAGAGTTCTTCGAACACGCTGACTTCGCGCGCGACCACGCGCTCTGCAATGTCGACGGACTTCGGGCCAACCGGGCGGCCAAGAGCGTCTCCCAGGCTATGAGCGGTGTCGGTCGACAACACGATCACCCGGTGCCCCGCGCGTGCACAACCCAGCGCCGTCGCCAATGAAAGCGTCGTCTTTCCGACTCCGCCCTTGCCCATATGGAGGAGAACCCTCACGGATCAGGCCCCTGCGCCGGCGTGGGGGAATGGGGGCCGCAGGCATCATCGACGTCACCCTGGGCCTGCTCGCTGCGAAAGAAGACCGAGAGCATCCCATCGCGCAGATGTGCCTCGGTCACCTCGAGCGTTGCCATGCGGCGCGGCAACCTCAGTGCACGACACACTGATGCTGTCCGGACCAGGAGTTCGCCCTCCACCTTGGTGATCTCGACACTGTCGAGGGTCGCGCCGGGGAGCGGGATCGAAACCGAGTAGCGACCCTGTTCGCTGTGAAATTCAATCGCGCGGGCACTCGAGAGCACGTCGTCGGGTCGGCAGTCGGCAAAGAGTCGACGACCGTGATCCAGCAGCGACTCCGGGCCGATGATTTCTTCCTCTCCGAGAACGGCGGGGAGCAATCGGAGCGGAGCGAATAGTTCGCTGATCTCCGCCAGCCGCTCTTCTTGAACTTCACCCCACTCGCGAAAGAACGGCTCGCGCATAGCGATTTCGGGCAACAGGCGATTGACCACGACGGCGTCGCAGCGGAGCCCAAAAAGACATAGGTCGGTGAAAGCCCGCCGCGCTTCTTCAATCACCATTCTCTCCGTGGTGACAACGAGACGAACGCTCGTCTGTGGATCAATGATTCGGGCCCGCAATGCTCGCAACTTGGCGTAGAGCAACGCCTCGGCTTCGGCGAACACATCGGCGCTCGGTAGTGGCATCGAGACAAAGTTCCGCGCCAGGGGAGTCATGACCCCCGCGAGCGCACGCTGGATCTTGAGCAACAAGCGAAGGCTGCTGTGCGCCACATCGGGCAGTGCCAGCAGTCGCAATGTGGTGTCGGTCGGGGCGCAGTCGACGACGGCAAAATCGAATTCGCCCGACTGGGCAAACCGATCTACCGCGAGCAGGGTCGTGAGTTCTTCGGCACCCGGCAGCAGGGCGAGTTCCTCTGCCACCACGCCTTCGATTCCCTGGTAGCGAAACAGCGAAACGAGAAAGTCGCTGATGCTGCCCCAATGGCGACCCATCTCGACCCGAGAGTCGACTTCGACCGCCTTCAGGTTGTCAGTGATGACGATGGGTTCGGGGCCGATCTTTCGATCGAGCACATCGGACAGACTGTGTGAAGAATCCGCCGAAATCAGCAGAGTCCGCTTACCCTGGGAGGCGCTCCACAGCGCGCTCGCGGCGGCCGTCGTAGTCTTCCCCACTCCGCCCTTACCGGTGTACAGAACCAGGCGCATGGGGAAACAATATCACGAAGCCATCGCGACCTCCGCCACGGAAACCCGGCGTGTGAGGGCGAGCTGGGGCGCGACCGGAAACGGTCGAGCCTGGGTCCAGCGGTGGTGACAGCGATCGCACTGGCTGAGGAGCAGCCGACCCGCAGCGAAGACCTCGTCGTGCTGGATCGCCGAGGATCCACAGACTTCGCAAGATTTCGGAGAATTTCTGAGTGCCATCATTAGGGCGTCCTCTTTGTTGTTATTGGCGTCGTTACTGGTGCTGTTGCTGGTGTTGTCATTGCCAAGAACTCCGTGCGGTTTCCGCCGTTGAGAGTTCTAGGGGGGCTGAGTTCCAGTTCACGACATAAAAGCGCTCAAACGTGACAGATCCGGTCACCCACATTCGGTTCTTTGAAAAAAATCTCAGTTGCTGCCGCTCGAAACAACTTCGGTATTCGTTCCAGCGGGGAATCGACGTTCCTGTGAATCATCGCGACCCCAATTGCAGTGATCTACTCTTTGCAGAAGGATTGGAGTTCATCGACCGGTACGGCGAGCCGATGATCCATTGGATGCTGTCCAACGTCACACAATCAAACAGCGGGGAATCTCCGAAGTGAGCATCGATAGCGACCAAGAACGGAGATTCACCCATTGGGATGCGAGTTCGATGAACGCCACGGGCGCTTGGGCGGAGCGCCGACGGCTCGCCCAGGCGATGCGCAAAGTGATCCAGCGACTGGTTGTGATCGATGCGCCAGAAGCGGATCTGGCAGAAGCCGCCGACGCTCTCGAGCGTTATTCCAAGCGACTCGCCGAATATCCCAACTGCACCAAGTACGAAGGTTGGGCTGAGACTGCCCTGTCGGGGGATGCCGCGGCGTTCTTCGACCACAGTCCACTGATCGGCCTCGCAAACCCACTTTCACCGCCAATCTCGCTAATGGCAGATCGCGACCAGATGACGGTAGACGGCAGCGTGGTGTTTGGTCCGGCGTTCGAAGGCCCACCCGCCTGTGTCCACGGCGGATTCATCTCCGCCGCCTTCGATGAAGTGCTGGGCTACGTCTATTCCCTCACCGGCAATCCGGGAATGACCGCGCAATTGACGGTCAACTACAAACGCCCGACCCCACTCAACACCGAACTCCACTTCAAGGCCCAAATTGATCGCGTCGATGGACGCAAGACCTATGTGAGTGGCAAAGTATTTGCGGAAGATCGCCTCACCGCATCTGCCGATGCCCTCTTCCTAAACATCAGCGCTGAACGCTTGAGCGACTTGTATATGGAAGGCCAGGAACGCGAAGAAGAGAGGCGCATCCAGAAAGGTGAAATTGCCGACGCCAACCTCGAACCAGAATCCGAGCCCAGGTGATTCTTTTCTCCGGTTCCGCTGCGAGACTTTTCACAGCTGCGCGGCTTGCGCGCAGCTGGGCAGCAGTTTCAGTTCACCCTGTTCTCGGCGTCTATACAGGGGCGACTCAGCCACTAGTTAAAACCACCTGCCTCGATTCCCCCTCAAGAATGTCCGTATCGAACCCGAGAAATTTGAGAGAGAGTTGCGACCAAAAGCGCACTGATCCGGGCAAAAAACCGACGAGGCGCGGCGCTTTCAATTTCGGTATCGATTGTTAGATGCGCAGCAGCAAGCCACTCTCAACCGAACAGGAAAGGAGAACACTTGCAAATACATTGGCACCAGACCAAATTCGTAGGAGACAAACAACGAGCTGAAATCGAGGAGCGCATTCACGCCCTCGCAGACCAAGGACACAACGACCTCCTCGATATCAGAATTTCCGGAAACCCATCCCGCCACTGGGGCCACACCGAGCACGAAGTCAAAATCACCTGTGATGCTCGAGGACAAGAGATCGTCGCCAGTCGCAGCGCACCCAAGATGGAGCGCGCACTTCACGACGCACTAGAAAATTTCAAACAACAGGTGCGACACATGCGATCGCGCCGCAAAGAACATCGCGAACCACGTGGACGCGCCGAGGACGCAGCGGCCACACTGGATGACGTGAACAAGTAATCCGCCTGACCGTCACCGGATAGGCTGAGCGTCACTCATGGGATCCGAATGCGGGACCCGAGCAGCGGGCGACCGATACCGGCTACCACAAAACCTTCAGCGCAACTCCCGCTTGAGAATCTTGCCCGAGGGTCCTTTGGGCAGGGCGTCCACGAACTCTACGGTGCGGGGATATTTGTAAGCCGAGAGCCGCTCTTTGCAGAAGGCGATGATTTCCTTTTCGCTCGCGGTCTTGCCAGCGAGCAGGGACACGACGGCCTTGACTTCTTCTCCGTGGCTTTCGTGGGGCACGCCCACGACGGCAGCTTCCGCGATCGCTTCATGGGCATAGAGGACCTCTTCGACTTCTCGCGGATAAACGTTGAAGCCGCCGCGCAAGATCATGTCCTTCTTGCGGTCGACGATCCAATAGCAGCCGTCGTCGTCGCGATATCCGATGTCTCCCGAATGGAACCAGCCGCCCTCGAATGCTTCTGCGGTGGCTTCGGGGCGACCGAGGTAACCCTTCATGATGTTGTGCCCTCGAATGCAGATCTCGCCCCGCTCCCCATCCGGGAGTGCTTTGCCTTTTTCGTCCGCAATCTGCAGTTCGACTCCCCAAACCGGGTAACCGATGGATCCCGCTTTGCGCGGTCGACCGAGGGTGCCGAAGCTCGCGATCGGTGAAGTTTCGGAAAGCCCGTAGCCCTCGAAGATCGTGACGCCAAATTTCTTCTCGAAGGCGCTCATGACTTCGATCGGCATCGGCGCACCGCCGGTCAAACAGAACTCCAGGCTCGAGACGTCGTAGCTGCGATCGCCCTTGTGATGCAGCATGGCAAAGTACATCGTCGGAACTCCGGCAAACACGTTGATCTTGTCGCGCTCGATGATCTCGAGCGCCTGGCCCGGATCAAAACGAGGCAACAGGCTGAAGCAGCCACCGCTGGAGATGCTGGCGTTCTGTACGACCACCTGTCCAAAGGAATGGAAGAGCGGGAGGGTCGCGAGGTAGTTTGCCTGTCCCAAGGGTACGGGCACGAGCTTGGGCGACACGATTGCACAATTGAGCAGGATGTTCGAATGGGTGAGTTCCGCGCCCTTGGGTTTTCCCGTGGTGCCCGACGTGTAGAGGATGACCGCAGTGTCGTCCGGTGATGTGGGGTAGATGCCATCGACCGGCGAACTCGCCATCAGCTCGGCGAGAGTTCCCTCGCCCTCGTTGCCGGCGCTCACACAGGGAACGTCCGCGAGCGCTGCACCCTTTGTCCCCACATCTTCAAAATTCTTGTGGGCGATCAACATCTTGGCCTTCGAGTCGCGCAGGAAGTAGTCGACTTCGACCGCGGTGGCCAGGACGTTGATGGGAACAACCGTCGCTCCGGCGTACAAGATGCCGAAGTAGGCAATCGTGAACTCGGGAACATTCGGAATCAAGACCGCAACGCAGTCGTTGGCCTCTATGCCGCGCTCAGCCAGGGCGCTGGCAACACCGCGCGCTGCCGCATCGAGTTCGGCGTAGCTCATCGAGAACTCGCCCAGCCGGAGCGCCTTGGAGTCAGGTCGATCGGCGCAACTCGCTTGCAGAATACTTCCGAGGTTGAGACTCATGGGGAGTGATCTCCTTTACCCGGTTTCGTCGGTTTAATCTAACAAATCCGAATTGAGAGCGTGGGGTGCGAAGAACGACTCGCCTTCGAGGACGAGGCTGGTCTGGAGGACATCGCTCAGGCTCTTTACATCGTGGGTTCGAATCCAATCCACACCCTGGCGCGCGGCAAAGAGTTCAGCTGCCAATGTCGCGGGCAGACGCTCCGCAATGGGGCGCTCGCTTCCAGTCCGAGGATCCGAACAAAGCGCACCCAGAAACGATTTGCGAGATACCGAAATGAGAACCCTGCATCCAACCTCCCGGCGCAGTCGGGAAAGCTCTCGCAGCACCGCAAGGGATGGCTCCGGACTTGCACCCAGGAAGAACCCCATGCCGGGGTCCACCACAATTCGCTCGCGCGCAATTCCCGCCCGCTCGAGACTGGCGAGCCGAGTCTCGAAGAAGGCGAGCACGTGATCCAGTATCGGCCCCTTCTGTGCGGGCGCGCGGGTGGCAGGGCCGCGCCCCTGGATTGAATGCATCACCACCAGATCGCAGCTGTGATCTGCAAGTTCGTCCCAGAATTTCTCGTCCGCAAAACCCTGGATGTCGTTGAGCATCGAAGCCCCCCCGGCGAGAGACCAACGTTGGGTAGCGGTTTCGAACGAATCGACTCCGAAGGGAATATTCGCTTCGACCAGAGCGCCGACCACGGATTCGAGGCGCGAGATCTCGAGATCGGCCCCAACCTTCTGTGCATCTGGATGACTGGACGCGGGACCGAGTTCGACGAGCCTTGCGCCGCTGTCCATCAGATGACGAGCGTGATCGACCGCACGATCGGGTGCGAGAAATTGGCCGCCGTCCGAGAACGAATCCTCGGTGATATTCAAGATGCCCACGAGTTCTGGAGCGCGCATGGAAGATCGTCTGGGCATGGTCTGGCACTCCGACATTTCAAAATGAGACATCAACCCTACCCCCTCTCCGGCATTCGGCCAATACGAACTCACTCGACATCGCTCGACGGTAACGTGGAACAAGTAGCCACCTTCTTCGAGTTTCAGTGCCGCAGACGATACGCCGACAGGCCCGAGAGGCTCTGGCGCGTGTATGCGTACAGCAGATGGGGGCAAAGATTGCGGGTACTTCGAACGAATTTGTCACCCGGCATGATCCTCGATAGCGATGCCATGGATCGCCAGGGGCGCATGTTGATCGGTGCCAAGACCGAGCTGACCGATCGCTTGCTCGAAGTCCTGGAGACCGCTCTGATTCCGATTGTGTACGTGACCGACGATTCATTTGAAGAGCACAATTGTGCTCCGGAACTGCCGCCACTCACGAGAGAACAAGAGAGAGAAATCACCGGCCGCTTCCGCCATGTCAATCTCGACGATGATTTTGCTCGAGCGGTGTTCGACGAATGTCTGAACCATGCGCGCGAATGCAGTGCTACAGGCCCCAAGGCTACCGAGTGAAGGCAACCGCCGCCGAATTCGTCCGAGGCACTCCGGAGATCCAGTCCCTCCCCGAGATTTTCGAACTCGTAAACCGGGTGGTCGCCAAGCCGAGTTCTTCATCGGAAGAGATTGCCAAGGTTGTGATGCAAGACCCGGGCTTGACCACCCGCCTGTTGCGACTGATCAACAGCTCTCTGTTTTCCTTCCCAGGACAAATCGACACGATTTCCCGAGCCATCTCCCTGGTGGGAACCCAACAGCTACGCGACCTTGCCCTGGCGACCTGTGTGATCGAGATGTTCGAGGACATCTCGATCGAGTTCGTCGACATGCCAATCCTATTGGCGGCACTGTCTGGCGACCGCAGTGTGTGCACGACTACTGGCGGTTCACTGCGGAGAAGACAACGTCGAACGTTTCTTTGTAGCGGGCTTGCTGCACGATATCGGAAGCATCGTGATCTACCTGCGCGGCGGCCGGAAGCTCAAACGACTCATGAATCGCTGTATCAATGATCATCAATATCTCTCCGAAGCCGAGCGCGGGATCTTCGGCTTCGACCACGCGGACGTAGGTCGCGAACTCCTGCAACTCTGGGGTCTCCCCGACGCGCTGGTCGAGGCGGTCAACGCCCATCACACTCCCTCCCGAACAAAGCGTTTTCCTCGGGTCGCAAACATCCTCCACGTTTCGGAATTTCTCGTCGAAGCTCGGGCCATGGGGAGCAATGGAGAGCACCTGGTGGCGCCACTGAACCATGACGCCTGGCTCGAGCTGGGCCTCAGCACCGACTACCTTCCGCTGATCTATCAGGATCTCGAAACCCAATGGCGAGATGCCCAGATCGAGTTGCTGGGGAGCGACGGATCGCCGCAATGACGCGGCCGGATCTCGCGGTTTCGACTTCGGTTCAGCGGGACTCCGTGGGACCGATTGGATAGAGCGCGGCGATCAACTCGATCGGATGCTGCACCCGGGTCTTCATCCCCCGTTCCTCGACTCCGCGTCGCAACTGCATCATGCAACCCGGATTGCCGGTCGCGATCAGGTCGGGATTCACCTGTGCGAGTGAGTTCATCTTCTCTTCCAGGATTTGTCCGGAGAGTTCGCGCTGAGTGAGATTGTAAATTCCGGCGGCGCCGCAGCAGTGGTCGGGATTTTCGTGCGCGACCAACTCCACTCCGGGCAGCGATTCGAGCAAACGCCGGGGCGCCTTGGCGACGCCTTGCGTGTGAATCAGATGACAGGGATCGTCGTAACAGATCCGAATCGGTGGTCTGTCGTTGGGGTTCTCGGGAAATCGCAGGCCCACTTCGTCGAGGAACTCGCAGACGTCTCGAACTTTTTCTGCGAGCGCGCGGCCCTCTTCGCCGATCCACGCCTCGGCCTCTCGCAAAGCGGTTCCGCAGCCGGCCGAGTTCACCACCAGGGCGTCGATCGAATGTTCAGCGAAAGCAGCGGCGTTGCGCTCCGCCAGGCGATGAGCGGTCTCGGAGTCTCCAGTGTGGGCATGCAATGCGCCGCAACAACCCTGGGCTCTGGGCACCAAAACGTCGTAACCGTTTTCAGCGAGCACCCGCACCGTGGCGCGATTCACATCCGGAAAGATCTCGTGCATCACACAACCCGCGAGAAATGCGACGCAACCCCGCCGTTCGCCGATCGCAGGAGTGTGGATTGGGAGCGGTCGGCGAGCGCGCCGAGAGGGGATATCCGGCATGAAGCCATGGGCATGGCGCACGGATTCGGGCAGCAGCGAAAGCTTCGACAACAACGATAAGACGAAGCGATCAAGACCTGAGCGCTGGGCAAGACCGAGCAGAGAGACGAGGGCGTGCAGTCGCCATCGTTTGGGGACGATCTGGCGCAACGCAAACCGCTCGATGCTGCGCGGCCATCCGTCTCGCAGCCCCTGCTGGTCGACTTCCTCACGCATCAACTCGAGCATGGAACCGTATTCGACACCCGAGGGACACGCGGTTTCGCAGGCGCGGCAACCTACGCATCTGAACGCTTCTTCGGCGGCGAGTCCCGCCAAGGGAATTCTACCTTCGACGACGCCGCGCATGAGATAGATGCGGCCCCGAGGCGATGCATTCTCTTGTCCCGTCGCGAGATAGGTGGGGCAAGCAGACAGACACAGGCCGCAGTGAACGCAGTCGAGGCTCTTTTGGTAGATCGCATCCAGGCGGGAGAGCTCGGCCATGGGCTCAGATCCCTCCCACGAAGCGACCGGGGTTCAACAGACGCTTTGGATCAAACTCTTCTTTGAGTTTCCGCATCAGGGCCAGTTCCGGGCCGAGCTCGTCGCCAAACACATCGATGCCTCGTTTGAACTCGCTGGGTACGGACTCCAGCACCAGAGTTCCCGAAGCCGTCTGGGCCGCAGTACGCGCCACCTCGATGAACGCGCTGACTTCTCCGGGTCCACTTCCCGCCGCTTGCTCCGCAAACACCAGACCCAGGCCGGGATCCACGGTCATGCGCGCACCCGCTTTGGTCAGGGGGCGAATGCACGATTCGAGCTTGGTCCCCAATGCGGCGATTCGAACTCGAACCCCTGCGACCTCGGGACCCGCGACCAGCGAATCCCGCACTGCGTCGATCATGGCGAGGGCGTCGTCGCCCGAGGACACGCTTGGCCGGTTGGCGCCCATTTCAGTTTCGAGCCAAGCGGCGTCGTGGCGACACTCGGACGCTTCACCCGCGAACTCGGCCAGTAGAATCCAACTTGCCGCCAACGAGTGTTCGAGTCCGACCCGTCGCGCAACCTCGGGACTGAGCAACACGCATGCTCGCGCCGAACTCCGGCGACTCACCCGAATGCCGCCGGCAAGCGCTTGATCGGTTTGCGAAAATTCTGCCACCCGCACTTCGATGGCCCGGGGCTTCGGTTGCAGGCGCAACCAGGCACCCGATATGACACCGAGGGTGCCGAGGCTACCGGTGTAGATCTTGGCGAGATCGAAACCCGTAACGTTCTTGACCACTCGCCCCCCGCATCGGGTCAGTGTGCCCGCTGCGTTTACGACCTCGAGCCCGAGCACGTTTCTCCGCACGGGCCCAAAGCCCAGGCAGCGCGGACCGTATGCCGCGCACGCGATCGCGCCGCCAACGGTTGCCCGCGAGCCTCCGGCGTCAATGGGTAGTTCCCAGCCTTTGGCCAGCACGGCTTTGCGGACTTCCTCGAGTGGTGTGCCCGCCGACACTTCGACCACTCCGTCATCCGGCTCGAAACGCCGAACTCCGGAAAGAGAGCGGGTCGAGAGCAAGACCTGTACTTCATCTGGACAGTTGCCCAGTCCGATGCGGGTCCCGCCACCGCGGATCAAGACGGGAATTTGTTGCTCATTCAACAACGCAAGCACCTGGCATAGAGATTCGACGTCGCGAGGCGACAACTGGCCGATGATCTCACACCCATCAACCTCGATCCCCGATGGCTCTTCGAAGATTGCGGGATCAAATGCGTTGCGGAGTCGTTCGATCACAGCTGCGGTCATGGGATGAGTTCCAACAGAGCGTCTCGCGCAGCCGGATTCGATTCCACGCACGCACGCGTAACCGGCAGCACCTTGCCGGGATTACAACAGCCATCCGGGTTGAAGCAGCGCCGCAGCCTCATCATGGCGTCGAGGTCTGCGTCGCTGAAGAGCAGACTCATGAATTCCCGCTTTTCAGTGCCGACACCGTGCTCCCCCGTGAGCACGCCTCCCACCGCAAGGCAGGCCTCTAAAATCTCACGGCCGGCCTTCATCACACGATCGAGTTCGTCGGGGTCGCGCCTGTCAAAAGAAATGATGGGATGCAGATTTCCGTCCCCGGCGTGAAAAACGTTGGCCAACAGCAGGCCGTAACGCTCGCCAATTTCGCTCACTTGCTCGAGGATTCCCGGCAACTGGGCGCGGGGGACAACGGCATCGTGCACGTAGAGATCGGGCGCGAGACGCCCCATCGCGCCAAACGAACCCTTGCGCGCCTTCCAGAACAGATCCCGTTCCTCGCTGTCCTTGGCGATCCGCACCTCGCTGGCCCCCGCGTCGCGGCAGAGCTGCTGCATGCGCACAACCTGATCGTCGAGGGCACAGCGCGCACCGTCGAGTTCCGCCAGCAGTACGGCACCCGCCGTGCGGGGCAAGCCGGCCCTGTAGACACTGTCTTCGACAACTTCGATGGTTCTGCGATCAATGATCTCGAGCGCCGCCGGGACCATGCCACTGCCGATGATATCCATCACCGCGCGACACGCCGAAACGACGTCCGGAAAGATGCCGAGCAGAGTTTCGATGCCTTCGGGAATTTCCAACAACTTGACCGTCACTTCCGTGACGATTCCCAAAGTACCCTCGCTACCAGTAACGACCCCTACCAGGTCGTAGCCGGATCCGAAACCCGATTCGTGTCCCAGTACCAGAACCTCGCCGTCCGGCATCACGATCTCGACCGACAGCACATTGTCGGTCGTGGCCCCGTACTTCAGGGTGTGGGGGCCGCCCGCATTTTCGGCGACGTTGCCACCAATTGTGCAGACCTGCTGGCTCGATGGGTCGGGGGCGTAATAGAGACCGTGAGGCGACACTGCCTTGGACAAGTGCAGGTTCACCAGACCGGGCTGAACTCGTGCGATGCGATTCTCCACATCGACATCAATGATGCGATTCATGCGCGAGGTTTCGATCACCACCGCGTTCGACTTGGCGTGGGCTCCACCCGAGAGGCCTGTTCCCGCGCCGCGGGGGACGAACGGCGTGTCGTGCTGACGACAAGCCTTGACGATCTCGACGACCTGGGATGTTGTCTTCGGCAACACCACGATCGATGGAAGGGAGGGGTCCAGCGTCAGGCCATCGCACTCATAGACAAAGAGTTCTTCGGGCCGAGAGAGACAAGCTTCTTGCCCCACGATCGCTCGGAGCTGGTCGACCAGGGCGGTCATACGCGCGGTGTCGTCATGGCGGAACCATAGAAGGATGCTCTACCGACTGCCAGATACCGAACCCTGTCGCGCCACTTCCTATATTGGAGATCTTGCGAATCAGGCCAGGCCCAGGCGATCCATGTCTTCTTCGTCGAGGCCCAGGTAGTGACCAATCTCGTGCCTCACGGTGATCTGGACCTGTTCGATGAGTTCTTCGCGATCGTGGCAGATCTTCTCGTGATTCTTGATGAAGAGCAGGACGCGATCGAGATCGAGAGCCGGGGAAGTCGCCAACGTTTCGGTGCGTGGCGAACCGACAAAGAGCCCCAGAATTTGAGGGGATACGTTCTCCGCGGCAATCATCTCTCGGGACGGAAGGTCTTCCAGCAAGACTGGGACATCGGCGATGTATTCGCGGATCGAGCGCGGGAGGTTGTCGAGAGCCTCGGCGACGATCTCCTCGAATTCCTCCCGGCTGACCTCCATCGGCATTGGGTAGTGGTTCGGATCGAGGGAATTGGCCCGTGCGAACGCTTCGGCGGCATCGGGATCTTCGAGATGCTCCAACACGAGGCCGAGGTAGTAGACGACGTGGGCCGAATCTGGATCGGCGATCGCCGTGTGCTCGAGCACGCGTTTGGCTTCTTCGTAGCGACCCAACTCAAACAGCAACTGACCTTCGAAGGCAGAGTACGCGGGCTGATCCCCCGAAGCCTTGCCCGCCCGGCGCACGAGGAAGATTGCCCCTTCGAGGTCGTCGACATAGAACAACGCTTTCGACTTGAGATAGTAGACCTCGGCCTGTACTGATTTTTCGGGTCGGGGCAGATCAAGACGTCCCGATAGCAGCTCATCGCATAGCTGAAGCGCGGTATCGAACGCACCCAGTTCTTCGATCATGAGTTCGATGCGGTTCAAGTGTGCGGCGATGAACTTGGAATCCGCGTGGATCGCGCGTTCAAACTCGTGAACCGCTTCGTCGACCCTACCGTCGTCCCAGAGAATTTCACCGCGACCGTTGTGGGCCTCAGCGCCGGCGGGATAGGCGCGCAGGGCTTCGTCGAGCCAGGCGAGGGCTTCTTCCGTGCGACCCCGATGGGAGGCATCCATCGCCTGATCCAGGCAGTCCCAGTATCTGTCCTTATCGTTCCGCATCCAAGATCCACCGGATTCAGCTTGCTGGCACCCAGGACGCGCGTCGAGCGCACGTCCCCTGGACTTCGGGGCGAACATAGCAAACCTTGAGCGCCCCACGGTCGAACCGCGTGTGGACCGGGGTATGTCAAGCCATTGACTTTACTTGGCTTTCTTGATCAATAAGAGAAGAATCACGCAGCCATTCCCGCCCCTCCCCGAGCGAGAACCCGGCCCGGGCAAGCGCGTCCCACCAGACGTGGAGTGAAGCCCGCGCGAACTCCGGAAATCGACGGAATTCTCGAAAAATCAATTCTTGAAAATACGCGACCCCGCCACCTTTGAATTCCACTGTTCCAGTATTCGTGTAAAACACAGAACCGCACTGTGGCCGACACGAAATTGGGTCAAAAATCACAACTAGGGGTTAAAGCAACACGTCGATCGACCCGATGAGAATGAAAGACCTAATTCGGAGTGTGCGTGTTCTCTATCCCCAGAAATATCACGATTTTATGTTGTGAGCTGCGCACTGTTCGCAAACTCGTTCGGGTGGGAGATGACCAGCCGTGATGGATGACTGGAACGTTCGCAGAAAGGCGCGTGGCCGGATACGTCGTGCAAAATCACGCAGACGTCGCCAGCGTATCACCGCCGCGAGTTTGATGTTGTTGCTCCTGCTCTCCGTGTTCGCCGTCGGCTCGGTCAGGTATGGAGAATCGCGCGACACCGAAACCAGAATCGCCACTCAGCATCAACGCAGCTACACGATGCCCCGTGTTTCCCCGTTGCTAGCACGCGCCGAAGTCGTGAAACGCGATAGCCAATTGCCGCAGGTCCTGAACTTCGTAGAGCGCTTTCCTGATTACCGCAATCCCCCCAGAGTCGAAGACCCCAACCTGAGCAGTGGCGACGAGGGGGGTACCCCTCCGGTTGAGGCTGCCCAGGAATTGGTGATCCTCGACGATCTCCGCGCGGCGCCACCAAAGTCGATGTTCATTAATGCCGTATTCGACAACTCCGACCGCGATACAGCGCAAGAAGATTCTGGACCCCGATGGGTCTTCAACGATCCCCTCGACAACAATCTCCTCGATCTGGCTGGACACCCGGACGAAGGTGAAGGTTCGATTCCCGCAGTCCCCGAACCCGGATCCAGCACTCTGCTCGGACTTGGATTGGTCGCTCTCGCGGTTCGACGTAAACTCAACGAGAGACGCAGGGAATAGAACCCACAACGTCGAAGCAACCGGGGATTCGCATGGGCATGAAAACTCGAAAGATCACATCCATCTTTGCGCTGATGCTCGGATCGAGCTTGCTCTCCGGTTGCGCCAGCTTGAGCCAAAAAACAGGTCTCGATAAAGTGGAACGCAGCGCTGCGGATCACTCGACAATGAACGTCGAAGCGTTTCAGGCACTCCAGGACGCAGCAACGGCCGGCAGCCCACTTGCGCAATACAACCTCGGACTCGCGTACGCGTACGGCCAGGGTGTGATGCTCAACCCGGTGAAGGCCGCCGAGTGGTACACCAAGAGTGCGAATCAGGCTCTTCCCGAAGCGCAGTACAACCTCGGCATGGCCTATTTCACGGGAGACGGCGTCCCACACGACGTCGAAGAGGCTCTGAAATGGCTGCGCAGCGCTGCCGATCTCGGCGACGCCGACGCACAGTTCAACATCGGCCTTCTCTATCTCAGTGGCGAGATTGTGCCAAAAGATCCAGACGAAGCGCTGAAATGGTTCCAGTTCGCGGCGGAACAGGGATACGCAAAGGCGCAAGCCAATCTCGGCGTTGCCTACGCCCGGGGTCGCGGTGTCGACAAGGACCCGGCGACTGCGATCGAGTGGTACACCAAAGCTGCAGAGCAGGACCACGCGCTTGCCCAGTACAACCTTGCGTCCAACTACGAATTTGGGGTCGGAGTCGATCGCGATATCGAAGAAGCGATGGGCTGGTATCACAAAGCTGCGAACAGGGGCGTTCCCGTTGCGCAGTACCGACTCGGCCTGGCTTACTATTCAGGTGACGGAGTGGATCGCGATCCAGTCGAAGCTCATAAATGGCTGTTGCTCGCCTCGGATGCGGGGAACATGCAGGCCCAGAACCACCTGGAAAACGTTGTCGGGCTGCTGTCCGATGGACAGAGTGCCGCTGCTCGACGCGCTGCCGACAGTTGGAACAAGAGACACTTCAGCGCGGACAACACGCTCTAGCGGCCCGTTCTAAACCCCTTCGCCCTCACGCACTCGGTAGCGCGTAGCCCTCGCCAAACTTACGCTTCGCAAAGTACGACCCGAGTTGTTGCTCGAGTTTTTCGGTTGTCCACGCTCCTTGATTGTGGAACTGACTTTCGGGCTGGGTGATATCAGGTCGTCCCACCACGGTGATGTTCTCGCCGCAGCAAGTAAAAACTTGTCCCGAGATATTTTTCGCAGCCGGTGATCCCAGGTAGGCGACCAAGGGTGCAATGTTCGCGGGATCGAACATGTCAAAGCCTTCTTCGGGCTTGGCGAACATTTGCGAGAGCATCCCACCGGTATCCGTCATACGGGTGCGGGCCCGGGGGCAGATTACGTTGGCTGTAACTCCGTACTTCATAACGGCCTGTCCGGTCGAGAGGGTCAGTGCCGTAATTCCCGCTTTGCCTGCCGCGTAGTTGGGTTGGCCGACCGGGCAGTAGAGAAAAGCCTCTGACGAAGTGCCGATGATGCGACCGTAGACCGGCCCGCCGGTGCTCTTGGCTCGTTCGCGCCAGTACATCGCAGCAAACTTCAAGGAGCAGAAGTTTCCCTTCACGTGCACGCGGATCACGGCATCGAAGTCTTCTTCGCTCATGTTGAAGATCATCCGGTCGCGACAGAAGCCCGCGTTGTTGACCAGAATATTGAGGTCGCCATAGGTGTCGATTGCGGTCCGGATCATCGCCTGGGAATCGTTCCAATCGGCGACGTCCCCAAAATGCGCCACAGCTTCACCGCCAGCCGAGCGAATTTCTTCCACCACGGCGTCTGCCGCTTTGGTGTCTTGTCCCGTCCCATCGGAAGACACGCCAAGATCGTTGACCACGACCCGCGCGCCCTGGCGTGCGAGTTCGAGCGCCTCTTCCCGGCCCAGCCCTCGGGCCGCGCCGGTAACGATCGCTACTTTCCCGTCCAACATGTCGAACTCTCCCAGGCCTGCGTCCCGGAATCTGCCAGGGGACGCAAGCGTAATGGTATCTGGGCGATCAGATGCGCTCGATGATCGTCCCCGTCCCCACCGCGGCGCCGCAACACATGGTGATCAAGGCCGTGCTCTTGTCGGAGCGCTCGAGTTCATGCAACGCCGTAATGATCAAGCGAGATCCAGTCGCACCAACCGGGTGACCCAGGGCGATCGCGCCGCCGTTTACATTCACGTCACTCTCCTGCGCACCACAGGTTCTCAACCATGAAAGCACGACGGAGGCAAACGCTTCGTTGACTTCGAACAGGTCGATGTCTCCGATCTCCATTCCCGCCTTCTTGAGCAGTGCCTGGGTGGCATCGATCGGACCGTCGAGCAAGAAGTACGGATCGGCACCGACCACGACATCGGAAATGATGCGCGCCCGTGGCTTGAGCCCCAACTCCTTGGCTTTGTCCGCCGACATCCAGAGCACCGCAGCCGCACCGTCAGAGATTTGCGACGAGTTGCCCGCGGTGTGCATGCAGCCGGGGATGACTTCCTTGAGATTCGCCAAACCCTCGAGAGTACTGGGACGAATTCCCTGGTCGGTTTCAACCAGCCGGGTCTCTCCGGTGGGGTTGCCTTCGTCGTCGAGCACCGGTGCGTTGATTGGCAGAATTTCATTCTTGAAGCGACCCTCGTCCCGCGCCTGGGCGGCGAGCTGCTGGGATCGCATGCCCCACTCATCGACATCCTGGCGGGTGATCCCGCGCTTCTGCGCGATCCGTTCTGCCGCGGTGAACTGTTCGGGCGACATTTCCCACCGCCACCCCTGTTCCTTGCTGGGAATGAAGAAGCCCGGACCGTTGATCACGTTGGCACCGAGCCCAACGTGGCTCATCACTTCAACTCCGCCGGCAATACCGCAATCGATGCTCCCTACCGCGGTCAATGCCCGCACCAGGTGATTGGCCTGTTGCCCAGACCCACATTGGGAGTCGACAGTCGTGGCTCCACCGGCCCAACCCTTGTTTCGGTTCAACCATGCGATGCGGGTCACGTTGCCCGCCTGCTCACCGGCCTGGGTCACGCAGCCGCCAATGATCTGCTCGACCAACGCGGGGTCGATTCCCGACTTGTCGATGACGCCGTCCATCACGGCACCCAACAGCGCCGCAGGATGAAACCCGCTCAGGTCACCCTTTATTTTCTTTCCCCGTGCAATGGCAGTTCGCTGTGCTTCGACGATGACGGCCTCGGCCATGGGGGAATTCTCCTCGACGCGGACTTCGGAGCGCCGCGCAGCGATCCCGGAACTTCGATCATTCCGGGGACTATTGAAGGGACCGACCGGGGACTACGGGTCGCCGCGGCCGCGTAGGGGGAAACAACTTGCCGAACCCGGGCATCGGGCCCTCGGCGATGCTAGCCCGGAATTTCGCCGGGAGTGGAAGAGCCGGTTCAACTTCGCCGATTTTCCACAGTCACAATCGCAACGCACTCGCGGGTGGCGCGTTCTGCGGCGTTGCGCCGCCGGACGAACTGAACGGTACGGAACGATGCGCAACGGCAGCGTCGTCCGATCCGCGGCAGATTGGTAGGCCCTCCAGGATTTGAACCAGGGACTACCCGGTTATGAGCCGGGTGCTCTAACCGCTGAGCTAAGGGCCCGCGAGGCAGAGCGTAACACGGTCGCGCGGATTTGTTGTGGTGGTCATCGGAAGCTGACATAATTGGCCGTCATGACCAATCAAGCCAGCACACGTCCTCATTGTGTTGCCGTCATTGGAGGTGCCGTCTCCGGAGCCCAGGTCGCTGGCCTACTTTCGGAAAAGGGCGTTTCCGTCGCGGTTTTCGAACAGAATCCGCGCCCGTTCGGAAAGATAGAAGATGGGCTTCCGCGCTGGCATCACAAGCTGCGCGAGAAAGAGTATCGAGCCATAGAAGGCAAGCTGTCTCACCCGAACGTACATTACGTACCGAACACCGAGATCGGGATCGACGTCGACTTCGCAGCGCTGTGCAACGACTGGGGCTTCAGCGCGGTCGTACTTGCCAACGGAGCCTGGCGGGATCGACCCGTATCGATCCGTGGAGCCGACAACTATGTCGACAAGGGGCTGATCTACCAGAACCCCTTCGTAACCTGGTGGAACCACCTCGAAGAGTCGAACTACAGCGGCCCAACCTTCGAAGTCACCGACAATTCGATCGTGTTGGGCGGAGGCCTGGCGTCCATCGACGTCGCCAAGATCGTAATGCTCGAAATTACCCGGGCGAAGCTGCTCGAGCGCGGCATCGAAGTCGATGTCATTACGCTCGAGGTCAAGGGAATCCCCAAGATTCTCGAGACCCACGGGCTCGTTTTCGAGGACCTGGGCCTCGCGGGATGCACGATCTTCTACCGGCGCCGAATCGAAGACATGCCCGTGGTTGCGATACCCAAAGATGCAACCCCGGAGCGCGAGGCCAAGGCACGCAAAAGTCGCGGGACGCTGCTCGAAAAGGCCATGCGGAAGTACTGCTTCAAGATCCAGGAACTCTCGGTGGCGGATTCGCTCATCATCGAAGACGACCGGCTGGTTGGACTCGTCTTCAGGCGTACCAAGATCGAAGATGGGCGCGTGGTGATGACCGACGAAAAGTTCGAATGCCGCGGATCCCAGATCATCAGTTCGATCGGCAGCATTCCTCAGCCGATCTCTGGCATCGGCATGAATGGCGAACTCTTCAACTTCACCGATTGGGATATGGGTCGGCTACCCGATTTCCCGACGGTCTTTTCAGTGGGCAATGTCGTGACGGGCAAGGGCAACATCATCGCTTCGCGTAAACACGCAGAGCATGTCACTGCCGCCGCCATCGAAAGCTACCTCGGAGTAAGCGATGACCTCGAGGCGTCGCGCGAGAACATGGAAAGCCAGGCCGCGGCCATTGCCAATGAGAGTGCAGACGCCGTGGCAGAACATCTCGCCAGTGTGCCAGCTCCGAGCGCTGCCGCGTACGACGCGACCCTCGCCCGGGTGGCCGAGCGACAACAGGCAGTGAACTACACGGGCAACTTCGAGAGCTGGTTGAAGCTTGTCGCCCCGGTGCCTCGTTAAGTCCAAATTTCCATTGCCGTAGTTGCTATTGCCGTAGTCGCTACGGAACAGGTGGGGGTTCAGAGGCGAAGTGGCCCGCGAGCGCTGGGACCTGCCCCGCCTCGACCCAAACCTCCATGCCAGCACTCCACACGAGCGTTTCGCGGCGGATGCGTCCCGCGCGGATCGCATCGTCCTTCTCATACGCTTGAACCCATGTCACAGGGAGACACGGAAGGGCTCTTTCTGCGGCAACAATGACGCAACAACGGGAAATCGCTCCGCTGCCAAGCGAGTCTTTGACGCCAACACGAGAAGCGAGTCAGACCA